>DATAFY010000091.1:0-2772 GCA_036257205.1 Steroidobacter sp.
CTACGAACGTCGGCGACAGAATGCGCATGAAGCCGGCAAGCACAATGAGCCTGGGTGCGTAAGCGTCGAGCGCCCGCGCGAGTGCGGCCTCATAGGAGGCGCGGTCAAGGTGCTCGCGCGGCGAGATCGACAGCGTCGGAATGTTCATCGAGGCGGCGATCGCAAGTCCGGCCGCCTGCGGCTGATCGCTTACGACGACGCGCACGTCCACTGGAATGTCGTGGGCGGCTGCGCGTTCAGCGATCACGCTCATATTGCTGCCGCGCCCGGAAATGAGAATCGCAATCGGCAGAGGCGACTGCGCGCTGGCCGTGGATTGCCTCATCCGCGGATGATCACGCCGCCGCCGCCGCGGCGAACCTCGCCGATCACCGTCGCGCGCTCACCGCTCGCCTGAAGACTTCTGAGCGCCTTCTCGGCGTGCTCCGCGGCGACGCATACGGTCATGCCGATCCCGCAGTTGAAGGTCCGATACATCTCCGCATCCGGAATGGCGCCGGCGCGTTGCAGCCAGTCGAACACCGGCGCGCGCTCCCATGTCTGCGCGCTCAGCAGCACTTCCAGGCCCTCGGGTACGACGCGCGGAATGTTCTCCGTCAGCCCGCCGCCGGTGATGTGCGCAAAGCTGCGCACAGGGACAAGCTTGGCGAGCGCCAGGAGCGGCTTGACGTAGATGCGCGTCGGCGCGAGCAGCGCGTCATACAGCAAGCGGCCGTCCTCGAGTTTGGTCTCGGGGGTCGCTTTCGCCGCTTTAATGAGCTTGCGCACGAGGGAATAGCCGTTCGAGTGCGGTCCTGAGGAGGGCAGCCCAATGATCACATCGCCCGGACGCGTGCGGCTCCCATCAATGATCTGGTCTTTTTCGACGATGCCGACGCAAAAGCCGGCCAGATCGTAATCACCCTCGGCATACATCCCGGGCATCTCGGCCGTCTCGCCGCCGATGAGCGCTGCGCCGGCTTGTACGCAGCCCTCTACGATGCCTTTGATGACGGACTCGGCGACCGCCACGCTCAGCTTCCCGGTCGCGTAGTAGTCCAGGAAGAACAGCGGCTCAGCCCCTTGTACGACGACGTCGTTTGCGCACATCGCGACCAGATCGACGCCGATGCCGTCGTGTCGACCCGTTTCGATGGCAAGACGCAGCTTGGTGCCGACGCCGTCGGCGCCGGAGACGAGTACGGGCTTGCGATAGCGATCGAGCGGAACCTCGAACAGGGCGCCGAAGCCGCCGAGGCCGCCAAGCACCTCCGGACGCATCGAACGCTTGACGTGAGGCTTGATGCGTTCGACAAGCTCATCGCCGGCATCGATGTCTACGCCGGCGTCTCTGTAAGTGATCGGCTTGTTGGGTTGCATACGGCCTCGTCGAAGATGGCCTGTGTTATTTTACACGGCCGCTGCCGGAAGCGGCGCATCGAAAAATCCTGTGCTCGCAAGGCTCACGCGAATGACGCATTTTCGTCCGCAAGACGTTTCTCGATCGGCGCTCACCCGTTGGTGTCTCGCGCCGATGTGCGCCTTGCTCGCGCTCGGGGTCCAGGCCGCGGCGCTTCCGGATCTGTACGAAACCGAGCAGCCGGTCGTAGCCTCGCGCGAGGCTGCGTTCCAAGAAGCGCTGAAAACGGTCCTCGTGCGCGTGAGCGGGCGACGCGAAGCGCCCGCGCGACTCGGAGGCGAACTGTCGAACCCGCGTAAGTACGTCCAACGATTCGGCTTCACATCGAGCAATGTGCTGCAAGTCGGATTTGACAGCGTCTCGATCGACAAGCTGCTGTCCGATGCCGGTCTGCCGATTTGGGGCCGCGAGCGTCCGGCTACGCTCGTCGCCTTGGCGGTGGAAGAGGCTGATGGGACGGCGCACTGGGTTGGAGCGCAGAGCGCGGTCGCGGAGCGCGCGGCCATTGATCGCGCTGCGTACGAGCGCGGGCTGCCGCTCGTGTGGCTCGCCGATTCGCAGCAGGCGCAACTTGAGAGCTCCCCAGAGGCGCTGCTGGAAGCCGCTCGACGCCAGGGCGCGAATGCGACGCTCCTCGGACGCCAGCGCGGCGACTCGGTGCGCTGGACGCTCATCTCAGGCGACGGAGCGTCCGAGGTCGTCGGCGGTCTGGCCGACGGAGTGCATCTTGCGGCGGATTTGTTCGCGCGAGTCTTCGCGGCAGCTGGCTCCACGCTCACGACCGTCTTTGTGGATGTGGCCGGCGTCTCTGATCTCGACGCCTACGCCTCCACGCTGAATTACCTGGAATCCATCACGCTCGTGCGCGGCCTCGCCGTCGAGCAGGTCGCGGGTGATGTGCTGCGTTTTCGGCTTGCCGTGCGCGGCGGGGCCGACACCTTGCGCCGCTCCATCGCTCTGGACAATCGCTTGCTGCCGCTCGCGCAAGCGCAGAGCTCTGCGGCCGGCGAACGTCTGTCGTTCCGATTCAATAGATAGCATGCGGCACATTCCGAACGCGCTGAGCGTCTTGCGCATCCTGTTGGTTGCGCCGGTCGTTTGGCTGCTTGCGCGCGCGGATTACGCGTCCACGCTCTGGCTGTTCGGCTTCGCCGCCGCCACCGACGGGCTCGATGGATTTCTCGCCAAGCGCTTCGGCTGGACGTCCGAACTCGGGAAGATCCTGGATCCGCTGGCGGATAAAGTGTTGCTCGTGGGCGTATTCGTCACGCTTGCCGTCACCGGCCTCACGCCCGTCTGGCTCGCGTCGGTCGCCGTCGCGCGAGACGTGACGATCACGGCGGGGGCGATCGCCTACCAGATCCTTTATGGCG
>DATAFY010000106.1:0-2146 GCA_036257205.1 Steroidobacter sp.
CTCGGCGAACTTGCGGCGTTGCGCCTTCGACTTGATACGGCCCTTCCGCTTTCGCTTCTTTGCCATCTAAGCCTCCTGATCGGAAATTGATTCAGCAGGGCGTGATTGGTCTACCGCGTCGAACTCTCATGGAGAAGGGTCTAGCCGCGCGGATCTCGGAGCCCGACCTGGACGACCAGCGTACGCGGAGCACAGGGTACCGAACGGGTACTAGGCAGCCACGAATGTGCCCCATTCTAGTCGGCTCAAGCACTTGACGACGTCGCGGGGCATCTCGTCCGATGTGACGACCCTGGCGGTCTTGAGCAGGGCCTGCAGCGGCGCATAAGGGCCGAGCAGCGACAGATTGGCGAAATCCGCGGCCGTAACCATTACCGATTCGGAGTTGCCACTTTCCCGATTCCTTTCCACAAACCCTCCGACAAGGTGCCGCAAGTTTCATGTCGAAAATCAGCGCTCACCGGTTTCCGCCCGCGTGATGTCATGCAAAAGGGCCTCGAGCTGCGGGCCGATGCGGCGCAGTTCCTCGCGGTGAACTTCCGCGAGCTTTTCCAGGACACGATCGCCCTTGGAGGTAAGGCGGAGGTGAACCTTGCGCCCGTCCTCCGCCGAGGGCTCGCGCGCCAGCAGGCCTTGCGCCGTAAGCCTATCGACCAGGCCCACAGCGCTGTTGTGCCGGATGAGCAGCTGTTGCGCAAGGTCGTTGATGGTGACGTGGCCGTCGGCAGTGGCGCACACCGCGAGCAGCGCCTGGTAATGCTGCGCGGTCAAGCCGACCTTCTCGGCGGCTGCTTCGCTGAAACGCAGAAAGCTGCGCAGGGCGTAGCGGAATGACGCGAGCTGCTGGTACTCGGCTGCGTCGAGGTGGGCGGAGCGGCGCCGCTTCTGTTGACTCATGAGCCGGCCTGGCAGGCCGCTTATAGGTGATCTCAGCATGCTTGACACTATATCGTATCACGATGTATATATATCGTACTACGATATTTGCAACCAAAGGACGCTAGGATGCGCATCGAACTGCCGAATCTGCCATACCCCTCCAACGCGCTCGAACCCTGGATCTCGGCGAGGACTGTTGAGATCCACCACGGCAAGCACCATCGCGCGTATGTCGACAAGGCGAACGAGCTGATCGGTGAAGGCGGCGGATCGCTGGAGGAAGTCATCGTCCGCACCGCGGGCGACCCGGCAAAGAAGGTCCTGTTCAACAACGCCGCCCAAGCTTGGAATCATGCGTTCTACTGGCGCTCGCTGCGCCCGCGGAGCGGCGCTGCGCCGCGCGAGCTTTCGAAATTGGCCGAGGCGCTCAAGACAGCGGCGATCGGGCACTTCGGCAGCGGCTGGGCTTGGCTGGTGCGCGACGGCGCTGGACTGAAGGTGATCACGACCTCGAACGCGGATACGCCGATCGCGCATGGGCTCACGCCGCTGCTCGCAATCGACGTGTGGGAGCATGCCTACTACCTCGACTACCAGGAGCGCCGCGCGGCCCATATCGGCGCGGTCGTAGACAACCTGCTCAACTGGGAGTTTGCCGAATGCCCGACGACCTGATCTTTCCCGTCCCCGACGACTTCCAGGGACGCGCCTGGATCGATCACTCGACTTATCGCCACGAATACGCGCGCTCGCTCGCGGACCCCGAAGGCTTCTGGGCCGAGCAAGCCGAGCGCCTCGAATGGTGTACGGCGCCGACCGCGATCCGCGCGCTCATTCGCCACGGCGAGGAAGCCGTGAAGAAGACGAGCCGCAACCGCTTCATGATGTACGACATTCCGTCGATGGCATGAGCACTTCCCTCACACGCGCATACACCCCCGCCGCGCGGGCGCGCGGGGTGCCTGGCACGGATCCGATGCCGCAGGAGGAATTCGGGCGCTTCCTGAACCTGCTGCTCGAAGCAGAACGCGCGGGCGCCAAATTGCTCGCCGCCTATCTCGACGAGCTGCCGCCCGGGACCGCCGAGTGGGTCGGGCTGCACGCAGTGCAGCGCGACGAGGCGCGCAACTGCGCGGTGCTAATCCATTATCTGCTCGAGGCGGACGTGACACCGAGCATGGCAACCGGAGAGTTCTACCGCAAGGGACTCGAGATCAGGAGCTGGAGCGAGCGCCTCGAGTTCCTCAATCGCGGCCAGGGCTGGGTG
>DATAFY010000128.1:0-10011 GCA_036257205.1 Steroidobacter sp.
CGAGATGTCCAACTGCGCTCGCCGCATCGAGCAGCACTGGGCTGGGGCGCTCCAGGACGCGCGCGGGCGAGGCCGTCAGCAGCATCGGCGGTTCGGCGGCGGGCCGCAGCGCAGAGGGCGCATCGAGCGGCTCCAAACTGGCTTCGCCGAGCTCGATCTGCACCGGAGCGATCACATCGCCATGAGTCGCCATTGCGTGGGCGAGGTGCGCGTCCGGATCGCGGCCTGCGCCCGATTCACCGAGCACGCGTCGCAGCTGCTGCGCTTGCTGTGAATCTTCCAGGTTGGATGATTCCAGGAGCGCAAGCGCGGCGCGGATGCGCTCGGACTCGCTGGTTCGGCCCGAGGCGTTCAGCGGCGCCGCGAAAGCGATCACGCGCGCGCCGTCGGCATGCAGCTTTTCGATCAACTGGGCGTGCACATCGCGCGGCCATGGCCATTCGCCCAGCTTCGCGATGCTGGCCTCGTCGATGGCGACGATCACGACCTCGTCCGAGGCGGCGGCGTTGGATGCGCGCTGAAAGCGGTCGTATAGCGCCCACTCGAGCGCGGCATCGGCGGACAGAAGGCGTCCCGCGGCGATCACCAGGGCCGCCGCCAGCCCTCCGGGAAGCCAAGAGAAACGCGCCAGTTTTGCCGCCACGGAACACCGGTATGGAAAGCCGGCGGCAGTATAGACGAAGGGTCTCGACGCAAATTGCAGGCCTCGTCACAGTCAGCAGCGCTGGCGCTGAGCGAACGCTGTACTCTGTACGCTGTTGCGCGGGGCGCGTTGCGCTCCTTCTGCAAAACGGCGACCGACTCACTCACTCATGGCCAAGACACGCGACATCTTCGTATGCGATCAGTGCGGGAACGAAAGCCTGCAATGGCAAGGTTTGTGCCCGTCCTGCGGCGCCGGCGACGCACTGAAGAGAATGACTGTCGCGAAGGGCAAGCCTGAGCGTCGGCCCCTGAACGCGGGCGGCCTGGAGCCGCGACGGCTGTGCGAGGTGACGCGAGCCGATGAGCCGCGCATTCTGACGGGGCTGGATGAGCTCGATCGCGTCCTCGGCGGCGGTCTGGTGCTTGGCTCAGTGACGCTGCTCGGAGGGGACCCAGGCATCGGCAAGTCAACGATGCTGCTTCAAGCCGGCGATGCGCTCAGTCGCGCAACGCCGACGCTGTACGTGAGCGGCGAGGAGTCGCTGCATCAGGTCGCGTTGCGCGCGAGGCGCCTGGGCGTCGCGGGGGATGCCCTTCAGTTGCTGGCCGAGACGTCGGTCGAGACGATCATCGCGCACGCGCAGCAGGTGTGCGCGCGCGTGCTCATCGTCGATTCAATACAAACGATGTTCGCAGCGCAGGTCGAATCCTCACCCGGCTCCGCATCACAGGTGCGCGAGTCCGCTGCGGCTTTGGTGCGCTTCGCAAAGGCCTCGGGCGTATCGGTGCTCATCATCGGTCACGTGACGAAAGAGGGTGTAATCGCCGGTCCGCGCATCCTCGAACACATGGTGGACACCGTCCTTTATTTCGAAAGCGACGCGGGCAGTCGCTTTCGCCTCGTGCGAGCGGTCAAGAATCGCTTCGGGGCGGCCAATGAAGTGGGCGTTTTTGCGATGACCGAACAGGGGTTGAAGGAGGTGAAGAATCCCTCCGCGATCTTCCTGTCGCACCATCCGCAACCGGTCGCGGGCAGCGCGGTGATGATCGCTCGCGAGGGAAGTCGGCCGATGCTGATCGAGGTGCAAGCCCTCACCGATGATGTGCAGGGCATGAACCCGCGGCGCCTTGCGGTCGGGCTCGAAGCGAATCGCCTTGCGCTGCTGCTCGCGATTCTGCACAGGCACGGCGGCGTCTCGACCTCTGGTCGCGACGTATTTGTGAACGTCGTCGGCGGCGTGCGCATTTCCGAGACCGCCGCCGATCTGCCCGCGGTGCTCGCCGCCGTGTCGAGCGTGCGGGATCGGCCGCTTGCGAGCCGCATGGTCTGCTTCGGCGAACTTGGGCTCGCCGGCGAAGTTCGTCCCGTGCCCTATGGCGAAGAACGTCTGCGCGAGGCCGCCAAACACGGGTTCGTGCGCGCGATCGTTCCGGAGGCGAACAAGCCGCGGCGTGCTGTCGAGGGCTTGGAAGTGATTGGCGTCGAATACTTGAGAGACGCGCTGAAGGCCGCGGACGAGCGCCCCTCAGAGTAGTTTGGCGCCTCTGGCCTGACTAGCGGCCCTGCGCGAGATGTCTGGCCTGCGGCGCCTGCGTCTGCTGGTCGATGAGGCGTATCCGCGCCGTCCTGACGCTGTTCTCGCCCGTCTGCAGAATCTCGATCGAAAGATCGCCCAGGCGCAGGCTCGTGCCGGGTTCGGGGATCGTCTCGAGGTATTCAAGAATGAGGCCGTTCAAGGTGCGCGGGCCGTCGGTCGCCAGGCTCCAGCCCAGCGTTCGATTAAGTACGCGTACGCTCACCGTCCCGCTCACCACGTACCCGCCGCCATTCTCGCGATGAATGTCCTTGTGCAGAGCGGCAGGCGCGCTCGTGAACTCACCCACGATTTCTTCAAGGATGTCCTCGAGCGTCACCAATCCCTGAATATCGCCGTATTCATCGACGATGAGGGCGATGCGACGACGGTCGCGTTGAAAATTGAGCAATTGCACGCTGAGCGAGGTGCCTTCGGGCACGAAGTAACCCTCACGCTCACTCGCCAGCTCGAGCAAGCGCTCGCGCGAAAAGTCGCCGCGGGCGAGCGCGTGCGCGACCTTTTTCATGTGGACGACGCCGATGATGTTGTCGATGTTGCCGCGGCAGGCGGGCAAGCGGGTGTGCGGGGTGGAACGCAGCACATCGAGGATCGCGTCCCAGTCGTCCGTCACGTCGATGCTCGCGATCTCGTTGCGCGGGATCATGATGTCATCGACCGTGGTTGCATCAAGGTCGAGGAGCTTGTCCGCGATCTGCGCGCGCTCGTCTGCGGAGGGTTTCGCGCGCGGCGTGCATTTGGGCATGCGCGCGGCGCGCTCGCCCGCTCGGAAGCCCAGGTAAGCGGCGAGCGCCGCAATGAGGATCGCAACAAGCGCGAGTGCGAGTGCTAATGGAGGTTCCAAACGTCAGCCCGTTTTTTCAACAGTCACGGATTCGCATCCGAGCGCGGCCGGACGCTTTAGCCCCAGTGACGACCGAGGATCGTCTCGAGCACGATCTTGGATCCGAAATACGCCAGCGCGAGCAGTGCGAAGCCGCTCAACGTCCACCCGGTCGCGGTCCTGCCGCGCCAGCCGAATCGCCATCGGCCGAACAATAAAATCGCGAAGACCAGCCAGGCCAGGCACGACAGCACGGTTTTGTGGATGAGGTGCTGAGCAAACAGGTCCTTGACGAACACGAACCCGCTGAACAGGGCGAGCGTGAGCAGCGCAAAACCGGCGGCGAGCGCCTGGAACGCGCCGTCCTCGAGCGCCTCCACCGACGGCAGGATGGTGAGCCAGCCGAGCGGTCGGCGCCGTCGCAGTCGACGATCGAGCAGAGCCAGTGCGATCGTCAGCACTACCGCAATCGACAGCACGGCGTAGGCAACCGTGGACAGCAGGATGTGCGCGCCGACCTCCCAGTCGCGACGGGCGATGGCGTACCCCGAAGCGCCTTCGACCCCGGCGAGCGCCGCGATTCCGGCCGCTGCCGCGATCACCGCCGCTAAGGCTGCAAACCGCGGCCGCAGCCAGGCGAGCGCGATTGCGATCGCGCCCATGGGCCAGGCGATCAGCGAGGCTGTTTCCGTCACGCCAAAAGACAACGACGGCCTGGCGAAGAGCGTTTTCTGCAGCAGCGCACCATGCATGGCAAGGGCGACGACGCCCAGCGCAAGGCCCGCGATTCGCCTGCCGTGCGCGGCGCCTTCACATGCGCGATAGACGCTGGAACCGAGCCATGCGGCGCTAGCCAGATAACACGCGAGAACGACGGCGGAAAGCACTAGCTGGGTACGTTCGGCTATGAGGGCCTGAAAGGCTACAGGCAATGGCGGGGGACTGGGAAGCGCGCAGCGCCCAGGGGCCTCCCAATGAGCAGAAACTGAGCGCCAGTTTGGCTTTAGACTATCCGCCATTCGCCATCCCTCGTTCGCATCCCGCAAGAATGTTCGATAAATTGACTGAACGCCTGCAGGGCGTCATGGAAAGCCTGCGCGGGCGCGGGCGTCTCACGCAGGAGAACATCAATGACACCCTGCGCCAGGTGCGCATGGCGCTGCTCGAGGCCGATGTCGCCTTGCCGGTCGTCAAGACCTTCATAGACGACGTACGCGCCAAAGTCGTCGGTCAGGAGATCGACAAGAGCCTTACGCCCGGTCAGACGCTCATCCGCATCATTCGCGATGAACTGGTCGCTCTGATGGGCGAAGGCGTGCGGCCCCTCAACTTGCGCGCACAACCCCCTGTGGTGATTCTGCTGGCCGGACTGCAGGGCGCCGGCAAGACGACGTCGGCCGCGAAGCTGGGCAAGTGGCTCAAGGAGAACGAGCGCAAGAAAGTTTTGCTCGCCAGTACGGACGTTTATCGCCCGGCCGCCATCCTGCAGCTCGAACGCCTCGCCGCACAGCTCGACATCGGCTTCTTCCCCTCGGATCCAAAGAAACCCGCCGTCACCCTCGCGCGCGAGGCGCTGCAGGAAGCGCGCCGGTCGCTCTTCGAGGTCTTGATCGTCGATACCGCGGGTCGACTGCACGTCGATGATGAAATGATGAGCGAGATCCGCGAAATCAGCGCGGTCGCCGCGCCCACGGAGACGCTTTTCGTCGTGGACAGCATGGCGGGTCAGGACGCGGTCAATGCCGCGCGCGCTTTCGGCGCGGCGCTCAACCTGACCGGTGTGGTGTTGACCAAGACCGACGGCGATGCGCGCGGCGGCGCAGCGCTCTCCGTGCGGCAAATCACCGGCCAACCCATTCTCTTCATGGGCACGGGCGAAAAGACCGACGCCCTGGAGCCTTTTCAGGCCGATCGGGTCGCCGCGCGCATCCTCGGCATGGGCGATGTCCTGTCGCTGGTCGAGAACGTCACGCGAACGGTCGACCGCGAGCAGGCGGAAAAGCTGGCGCGCAAGCTCAAGAAGGGCAAGGACTTCGACCTGGAGGACCTGCACGACCAATTACAGCAGGTCGAGAGAATGGGCGGGCTGGGCGCCTTGATGGATAAGCTGCCCGCCCAGCTTGCGGGCAAGGCGGCCGGCGCCTCTCAGGTCAACGGGAAGGAGATCAAGCGCCAGATGGCCATGATTCGGTCCATGACGCCTCACGAGCGCCGGTATCCGAAAACGATCGACGCGTCCCGCAAGCGGCGGATCGCCGCCGGCTCCGGCACCCAGGTCCCTGACATCAATCGTCTGCTCAAAAACTACCTCCAGATGCAGAAAATGATGAAGACGATGACCAAAGGCGGCGGGTTGGCGCGCATGATGCGGGCGTTCGGGGGTGGGCGCTTCCCCATGGGTTGATCCGGGGCGAGAGGCGTCGGTGGATGGCGGCAGGCGGCCGCAAACAGCGCGCTCCTTTCACTTCTTCCGTGCTTTCAGTATGATGCGCGCCCTTTTCCGGGCCGATTCGTCCCGGTTGGCCCGGCAAACACGCAGCGATCTTGAGGCTTTAGCAGCATGGTTACGATTCGGCTCACCCGCCGCGGGGCGAAAAAGCAGCCCTTCTATCACGTCGTCGTCACAGACAGCCGTATGCGGCAGGGCGGCGCCGCGCTCGAGCAGGTCGGCTACTTCAACCCGATTCCAGCCGGCAAGCAGCGCCGCCTGGAGCTGAACCTGGAGCGCATCGACTACTGGCTGAGCAAAGGGGCTAAGCCCTCGGAGCGCGTCGCTGAGCTCGTCAAGACGCACCGTAAGCAGGCTGCCGCGGCTTGAGACTGAAAGGGCGGGCGTTGATCGCTCGTCCGGATCCAGTTGTGGTTGATCGTTTTGCGATTCACCGGCCGTGACTGCCTCGGGCGAGTCATCGCGGACGGCGCCCGGCGCGGATCGGGTCGTCGTACTGGGCAAGATCGCAGGCAGTTTCGGGGTCCATGGATGGGTCAGGATCTCGTCTTATACGGAGCCGGCCGAGAACATTCTCGAATACGAGGAATGGTTGATCGGCGGGCCGGGCCGTTGGCGTCCGGTTGAGATCCAGGACGGCCGCCTCACAGGCAAGGGGGTGCTCGTAAAGCTTGCGGGCATCGACACGCCAGAACAGGCGCGCTTGCAGGCGGGCGTCGAAATCGGCGTAAAGCGCATTCAGATGCCGACGCCGGAGGCTGGCGAGTACTACTGGAGCGACCTCGAGGGATTGGAGGCGCAGACGAAGGAGGGGCAGGTGCTGGGGCGCGTGGATCACTTTCGCACCACCCCGGCCGGTACAGTGGTGGTCGTGCGCGGTGAGCGGGAGCACTGGATCCCATTCATCAAAGATCGAATCATAAAGGTTGAGCTCGATGCCGGGCGGATCGTTTTCGACTGGGGGCTCGACTGGTAAGCGGCGGTGCGCATGCGCATCGAAGTGGTGACGCTGTTCCCAGAGTTCATCGCCAGCGCAGTGCGCATCGGTGTGCTCGGACGCGCGCTCGAGAGCGGACAGGTGGTGGTGAACGCAAGCACGCCGCGCGAATTTGCGCCGGACGTGCATCGCACCGTTGATGATCGGCCCTACGGCGGCGGGCCGGGGATGGTGTTGAAGATCGAGCCGACGCGGACTGCCATCCGCGCAGCGAAAGCGCGTTTGCCGGCCGGGAGCCGCAGCATCTATCTCGCGGCGGACGGTGAGCCGCTGACGCAGGCGAAAGCGCAGCAGCTTGCGCAGGCGCCGGGCATGTTGTTGCTCGCCGGCCGCTACGAGGGCGTCGATGAGCGCCTCATCGACAGCGAGATCGACGAGAGCGTGACCATCGGAGATTACGTGCTTTCGGGAGGCGAGCTGCCGGCGCTTGTGTTGATCGACGCCGTTGTGAGGCTCCTGCCGGGCGTGCTCGGGCACGAGGAGTCCGCGCGGCAGGACTCGTTCGCCGCGGGTCTGCTCGACTGGCCGCACTACACGCGACCGGAGGTGTTCGAGGGTCGCGCCGCGCCGGCGGTCTTGATAGGCGGCAATCACGCGGCGATACGTCGCTGGCGTGAAAAGCAGGCGCTGGGCCGGACATGGCTTCGACGACCGGACCTGATGGCGAGACTGACGCTGACTGCGCAGCAGCAGCAGCTCTTGAATGAATTTATGGCGGAGCATCGCGCGAGCGAGCGGCCGCCGCAGGCTTGATTGGATGGGTGCAACGATGAACATCATTGAGAAGCTCGAAAGCGAAGCGCTGAACAAGAAGATTCCGGACTTTCAGCCCGGCGACACCGTGGTCGTGGAGGTGAAGGTGAAGGAAGGCGACCGAGAGCGCGCCCAGGCGTACGAGGGCGTCGTGATCGCGCGGCGCAATCGCGGCTTCAACTCCTCCTTCACCGTTCGCAAGATTTCGCACGGCGAAGGCGTGGAGCGCGTGTTCCAAACGTACAGCCCGTCCATCGGCTCCATCACGGTGAAGCGCCGGGGCAATGTGCGTCGGGCGAAGCTTTACTATCTGCGCGATCTGACGGGCAAGGCCGCCCGTATCGAGGAGAAGGTTTAAGAGCCTGCCGCGCGGCGGCCGCGAGCGTTCCCTGCGCGGCCGCTGCAGTTCATCAGGCAGCTCGTTTAGCTCGCGCGCCCATCCGGGCGATCGCGATTGCGCTGCTTGCGGGTACACTGCAACGCTCGCCGCCCGGCGATCGTGGGTCACCTGAGAGCGTCCATGGCTGCATCCTTCTCTTGCGGCGCTGCAGCAGTCGCCCTGCTGCTGGCGAGCGTCTGGGCTGACGCAAGCCCTCAGACCGATAAAGTCCTCAAGAACGTCCGCCTGGCCCCGGGTTTCCGGATGGAGGTTTACGCGGACGACGTTCCGGGGGCGCGCTCCATGGCGCTCGGAGCGCGTGGAACGCTGTTCCTGGGGACGCGCTCTGGCAAGGTTTACGCAATCAGCCCGGCGTCCCCCGGTACTCGAGCGGTCGTGCGCGTCATCGCCGACAAGCTCAACCTGCCCAATGGCGTTGCATTCCGCGACGGCTCGCTCTACGTGGCCGAGATCCACCGGATCACGCGTTACGACGGGATCGAGACTTCCCTGCCTAACGTTCCTGCTCCTAAGCTGGTGCGCGATAACCTGCCCAGGGATCGTCACCACGGCTCGCGATACATCGCATTCGGTCCCGACGGAAAGCTGTATGTGGCCATCGGCGCGCCGTGCAATGTCTGCAAAGCGCCGAATTACGGCGTGATCACACGCATGAACGCCGACGGCTCCGGTCAAGAGGTCTTTGCGCGCGGCGTGCGCAACACCGTCGGCTTCACATGGCACCCCGATACCGCGGAGCTCTGGTTCACAGACAATGGCCGCGATTACCTTGGCGACGACCAGCCGCCATGCGAACTGAACCTCGCGCCGCGCGCCGGTCTGGACTTCGGTTTCCCTTACTGTCACGGCAAGGACATCAAGGATCCGGATTTTGGCCGCGAAGGCGATTGCGGCAAGAGCACGCCGCCTGTACAGGCGCTCGGGGCTCATGTGGCTGCGCTCGGGGTCAAGTTCTACACGGGCGAGCAATTTCCTGCGGCGTACCGCAATCGCGTTTTCATCGCCGAGCACGGATCCTGGAATCGCTCCGAAAAGAGCGGCTATCGCATAACGACGGTGAAGCTGGACGGGAACAAGGCTGTCGCCTATGAGCCCTTTGCAACCGGCTTCCATCGCGGCGATGACGTGTTTGGACGCCCCGTGGATCTGCTCGTTCTGGACGACGGTTCGATGCTGGTGTCCGATGACGCGGCGGGAGCCGTCTATCGGATCGCTTATGGCGCGTCTTGAGGGGGCGGGAGCCAGTCGAAGGAGTTCCTTGCGCGCTGCTCGTCGCTCCAATCAGCATATCGAAAACCACACGTTGAAGCGGCCAATGGATCGCCCATTCACGACACCATGAAATACATCTCAGCATTCTTTGGCGTGCTTTGGCGCGTGCTGGACGGCTTGCGCAAAACGCTGCACCTCATCGTTCTGCTCGCCTTTTTCCTGCTGATCGCGGCGCTGCTCTCCCCCAAAATTCCGAGAGTGCCGCACAAGGCCGCGCTGGTGATCGCGCCGCAGGGCGCCTTGGTCGAGCAACTCGCGGGCGATCCGTTCGAGCGCGTCGTCGCCGACATCTCGGGGGAGGGCCGGGCCGAGACGCTGTTGCGAGAGTTGATCGAGGCGATTCATGCGGCGAAGAACGATCGGCGCATCGAGGTGCTCGCGCTGGATCTTGGCGCGATGAGCGGAGGCGGGGTGGCCAAGCTCGAAGAGCTTGCCGCCGCAATTCGAGATTTCCGTTCGAGCGGCAAGAAAGTGATCGCGTATGGAGAAGGATTCGATCAATCGCAATATTACGTCGCAGCGCACGCCGATCAGATATACCTCGATCCGCAGGGTCTGGTGTTGATCGAGGGCTTTGGCTACTACCGCACGTTCCTGAAGGGCGTGATCGACAAGCTTGCGATCGACGTGAACGTGTTTCGCGCCGGCAAGTTCAAGTCGTTCACCGACCAGTTCAGTCGCACGGATATGTCCGAACAGGAAGAGCAGGAGAGCCTGGCATGGCTGAACGCGCTGTGGGCGCAATATCAGTCAGGGGTGGCGCGCGCGCGCGGCCTGGAGCCGGACGCCGTCGCCGCGTATGCAAATGAGTTCTCCGCTTCGGTCAAGGCGCAGCAGGGCGATCTTGCGGCCGTTGCGCTGGAGAAGCGGCTGGTGACGGAGCTCAAGACGCGTCGCGAGGTGGAGGCGCAACTCATCGGCATCGTCGGTGAGGATCAAGACGAACACACGTTCAACTCGATCGGGCATTCGGATTATCTGGCAGCGATTCGTTCCGCCCGCGGCCTGCACCTTAAGGGAGATCGCATTGGCGTCGTCGTGGCATCGGGGGAAATCCTCGACGGCGATCATCCGCCG
>DATAFY010000137.1:0-2944 GCA_036257205.1 Steroidobacter sp.
ATACGGCTGGCGCCGAAGGCGGCCCCTCCAAACGCACCATACCGGCGCGCCAGCATATGCGACGCGCCCCGCCGGCCTTAGTCAGTGAGTGATCGGCGCCTGAACCGACCACTCCCCACCGACCACTGATCACTGAATAACAGGGGACTGTCCCCGTTTACTTGCCGATGCAGAAACGTTCGAAGATGTGTCGAAGCAGGTCGTCGGTGGTTCGCTTGCCGGTGATTTCTTGAAGGTGTGACGCCGCCTCCTGAAGGTCCGCGAGAATGAACTCTTCCGAGGGGGCTGTCGCGGGCGAGAGCGCTCCAAGCGCGCGATGCAGCGCAGCTCGAGTCGATTCCAGCAAGGCAATGTGGCGCACGTTGGTAACGAGCGGATCGTCATGCGTTTCGCTCTGCTCTCCGAGCGACATCGCCATTCGATCGATCAGCTGCGGCAGTCCCTCGCCGGTCTTCGATGAGATCTCAATCGCGTCGGCGATTGCTTCCTGCTCGATCGCCCACGCCGCCGGCAGGTCCGACTTGTTGGCGACGAGCACTCGCGCACGTGATGAGAGCGAGTCGATTAGAGCGCGATCGGGGGTGGACAACGGGCGCGATCGATCAAGCACGACGAGCATAAGATCTGCCGCGTCGGCAGCCCGACGCGCGCGTGCGATCCCTTCCTGTTCGACGAGGTCCGTCGAATCACGAAGACCGGCGGTATCGACAAGGCCGACCGACAGGCCACGAATGTCAGCGCGCTCGGTGAGCAGATCGCGCGTCGTGCCCGGAATTGGTGTGACAATGGCCCGCTCGGCATTGAGCAGGGCGTTGAACACGCTCGATTTGCCCACGTTGGGCGTCCCGACGATTGCAACGCTCGCGCCCTCTCGTATCAATCGCCCGCGACCAGCTTGTGTCAGGAGCGTGGCGATTTGCTCGGTCAGGGCGCGGATTTCGGCGCCGACGGCCTGATGCTGCACGAAGTGATACCCTTCGTCGGGAAAATCGAGCGAGGCCTCGAGACGCGCCATCAAGTCAAAAAGGCGTTGCTCGATCGCTACAATCCGGGCGGTCAGCGTGCCCTGCAGTTGATCGAACGCCGCCCGCGCTTGGAGTGGCGTGACCGCCTCGATCAGGTCTCCCACCGCCTCGGCCTGCACGAGATCGAGTTTGCCGTTTAGAAAAGCGCGCAGCGTGAACTCTCCAGGCTCGGCTAGTCGCGCACCCTTCGAAATCGCTTCACGAAGCACGCCCTGCAAGACCATCGGGCTGCCGTGCACGCTGATCTCAGCCACCTCTTCGCCGGTATACGAGTGCGGGGCCACAAATACCGTGACGATCACTTCGTCACTCACGCCT
This sequence comes from Steroidobacter sp., assembly GCA_036257205.1. GTDB lineage: Bacteria > Pseudomonadota > Gammaproteobacteria > Steroidobacterales > Steroidobacteraceae > Steroidobacter. Next base: position 1,344 of record DATAFY010000137.1, read on the forward strand.
GGTGTGCGAAGGCGGGCAAGCGTTGCCTGTCGAGCGACGAACGGCTGGGTTCGATGAACCAGATCGCGGGCGATCGTCGCCGAGGCGGGACCACTGAGCCGGACGATACCGAGCCCGGAGCGCCCGAGCGGCGTCGCGATTGCGACAATCGTGTCATCGGTGGCAAACATCGCGGGTCCGACGGAGTATCAGCCGCCGGCGTAGCGGTCAGTGGTTAAACGATGAAAGACACTTTGGAGATCTTGCTTCGTGCCTTCGTGCGCTTCGTGGCGTCGTCCTTCTGTGTTTCCGTGCCCTGCTATTTCACCGAAATGATCACGGTTTTCTCGAAGGCGTCGCCAATGCTCTCAGAAGAAACGGATTCGACCTCGCCGACGGCCAGGTGCACGATTCGCCGTTCGTAGGGGTTGAGCGGGCCAATCTCCTGAGCCAGACCCGTATCACGCGCCTTCTGGGCGAGAAACGTCGCCATCTGTTTCAACTCGGCGTCCTTGCCACGACGATAGCCCATACAGTCCACGACCAGTCGACGGCGCTCATCCACTTCCTGCCGAAAGACGGACGCGACGACATGCTGCAGCGCCGCGAGAGCTTCGCCCTGCCGACGAATGAGCAATGACCCATCTTCGCCCGTCAGATTGATCCGCAGGCCGTCCTCCATTTCCTCGGTCTCAGCCTTCAGCGTGAGCCCCATCGCGGAGACGACCTTCTCAACGAACGTGCCGATTTCAACTGGTGTGGCCATTGGCATTTGGTGAATGGGTAATTGAGTGATTGGGCGATCGCATTGCGTGATTAGGTGATTGGGAGATTGTATTGGGCGATTGCGCGATTTCGCCACCTGCCCCCCAGAGCGACATTTTCACGGCTTCGAGCCGGCGCGCGGCGGCACCTTCGGCTGACCGAGCACCGCGATGGTGAAATACTGCTGGCCAATCGTCCACAGGTTGCTGACAAACCAGTAGATCACCAAGCCCGCCGGCGCAAAGAGCATGGTCACCATGATCATGATGGGCATGAACATCATGATTCGCTGTTGCGTCGGGTCGGCCGACGAGGGTGTGATCCGCATCTGCCAGAACATCGAGACACCCATCAATATCGGCAAAATGTAGTAAGCATCGGCACGCGAGAGGTCGGGCACCCACAGAAAATTCTGTCCGCGAATCTCAATCGCCTGCCCGAGCATCGCGTAAAACGCAAACAGGAAGGGCATGGTCAGGAGTGTGGGCACGCAGCCACTGGCTGGGTTCACGCCACGACTCTTATAGAGCTCCATGACTTCCGTGTTCATCTTCTGGCGTTCGGGATCGGTGATCTTGTATTTGGCGTATCGCTCCTGGATGGCTTTCATGTGCGGCTGCAGTTCTTGCATCTTCCGCATCGACACAACGCTTTTGTGACGGAGCGGCGCCATCGCGAGGTTGATGAGAATCGTCAGGACGACAATCGACCAACCCCAATCGCCGACATATCCGTCGACCCAACGCAGCGCGTCGAGCAGTGGCGCGGCGAGCCACGCGAACATCCCGAAGTAGATGGCCCGCGTGAACTCCGGATCGATGCCGCGCATCACATCGAGCTGCTTTGGACCGACGAAA
>DATAFY010000146.1:0-7686 GCA_036257205.1 Steroidobacter sp.
TCCAGTGCGCCGGACATGAGAAACTCGTTGAGCGCCGCGAACGAGCGGGAGCTCGAGCTGTTGCGCCAGATCGCACTGCACGACCGAGCGGCGTTTCGCGAGCTGTACCTCGCCTACCATCGTCGCCTCGCGCGCTTTCTGATGCGGATGACCTTCCGCCACGACGTGATCGAGGAAGTGATCAACGACGCGCTGTGGACCGTCTGGCGCAAGGCGGCGGAATTTCGGGGCGAGTCGCAGGTATCGACTTGGATCGTGGGAATCGCTTATCGCTGCGCGCTCAAGGCGCTGCGCGCCGCTCCCTCCGCGCGCACGATTCACCTCGAGCAATCGCCCACGTCCGAGGATATGCAGGCGCTCGCCGAAAACCGTCAGTGGCTTGACCGTGCGCTCGCGGAACTGCCTTTCGAGCAGCGCATGGTGCTCGAGCTGTCCTATCTGCTCGGCCATTCATGCGAGGAAATCGCCGCGATCATGCAGTGTCCGGTGAATACGGTGAAGACGCGCATGTTTCATGCGCGCGAGAAGATGCGCAGCTCCCTGCCGCGTCTTGCAGGTCTGGAGAAATCATGAGCCGTGAGCCCAAATCTGCGGACCTCGTGCATGCGCATGAAGAGTGCTGGGAGCGCATTCCGTGGATCGCCAACCGGACTCTTGATGAGCGCGGCTACGCCCGCATCGAGGCGCATCTGCGCAGCTGCCGCGAGTGCCGCGAGGAGCTCGAATTGCAGCAGCGTGTTCGCGCAGCGATGCGATCGGAGGAAGCCATCGTTCTCGCTCCGCATAAGGGGCTGCAAAAGCTCATGCAGCGAATTGACGCCGCGCAAATGGAAGAGTCAACGCCGCCCCCTGCGCAGCAAAACCCTCGTGCGCCGCAGCGCAACCGGCGCTGGGGTCGGTGGGCGGCGCTCGCCGTGGCCGCGCAAGGTCTGTTGCTCGCGGTGCTGTTCGGGGCGTCCTGGCGCGCCCGCGAGGAGGCGCTCGAAGCGCCTCGATTCCAGACGCTCACCACGCCAAGCGGCGATGTCGCAGCGGGCGCGGTGATACGAGTCGTGTTCGAAGCGGGAGCATCGGTGGATGAAATGAACGCCGCGCTGCGCTCCATCGACGCGCAGATCGTTTCCGGACCGAGTGAAGCGGGCGTGTACACGCTGGCGCTCGCGACGGATCGTCAGGCTGACGATGAGCGAATCGACGCGGCGCTCGCGCGTCTGCGCGCCGATCCCCGCGTGCTGTTCGCCGAGTCTGCGCCCATGCGCCGCCGCCCGTGAACACACGCCCTGCCGCCGCGTTCTTGCTTGGCGCCTACGTATGCGCTTCGACGCTGACTGGCTGCGCGCTGCCTAGGACTAGCGATGACCCGCTCGCGCATGCCGTCGACTACGCCCGCTATGTCATCGTCACCATCAAGAACGAGCCGACCAACGTCGCGCCCCGCGCCGGTGCGAGCGTGCGCTCGTATGCAGGCGCGCAAGCCTACGGCGTGACGCAACACACGCGCAGCGCTGTGCGCTCGATCGCCGCCGCCTATGGTTTGCGGGAGACGACCGCCTGGCCCATTGAGCTCCTTGGCATACACTGCGTGGTGTTTGAGATTCCCCTGGACATGAACCGCGAGGACGCACTCTCACGCCTGCGCATGGACCGGCGCGTCGATTCTGCACAGCCGCTGCAGTCTTTCAGCACCTTGAATACGACGGCGTCCGGTGATCCCTATCGCCGCCTGCAGCGCAATCTCGACTGGATGCACGTCGATGAGGCCCACCGCTGGTCGCTCGGCGCGGGCGTGAGCGTCGGGGTGGTTGACACGGGAGTCGATGCTGCGCACCCCGATCTGGCCGGGCGCATCGTCCATCAGACAAATTTTGTCGGGGATCGCAGCGATGATGTGTACCCTGATCGACACGGCACGGCGGTAGCAGGCCTGATCGGCGCGGCGGCCGACAACCATCAGGGCATCATCGGCATCGCGCCGCAAGCGCGCCTGTATGCCCTGCGCGCCTGCTGGGCGAGCGAGAACGGTACGCGCGCATCGTGCAGCAGTCTCACTTTGGCAAAAGCGCTGACAGCTGCCATCGAGGCGCGGCTGCAGGTGGTGAATCTCAGTCTAGCTGGACCCGCGGATCCGTTGCTGACGCGCATCGTCCAGGTCGGCCAGAAACGCGGAATCGTGTTTGTCGGCGCAACACCGCCGAGCGATCCACGCACGAGCTTTCCGACGAACATCGCCGGCGTCTTGGCGGCAGGCGTGTCCGGAGAGGACCGCGGCGCAGACGCCACACTGTTCGCGCCGGGTCGCGATGTGCTGACGCTCCTGCCCGGCGGAGGTTACGACTTCGCGTCCGGCGCTTCGCTCGCCGCGGCCAGTATTTCCGGCGCCGTCGCGTTGCTGTTGGCCAGAAACCGCACGTTGCCCGCCGAGGAGGCTCGGCGTCTTCTGGCTGGATCGACGCGGCATTTTGCAAGCGATTCCGGCGAACAGCTCGCGAGCGTCGATCTGTGTGCTGCACTTTCCGCTCTCGCCGCAGATGTCGTTTGCAGTCAACGAGGAACTTCGCGTCAGGCGCGTCGTTAGATTCTTGTGCGAATGTCTGCAGGAAGGGGGAGCCTGCATGGAAGTTGCGTCAGGGACTGGGGAGGCGCCATGACGTAGAGGCCGGGGGCATGTTGAGACTTAGCGTCGCCTGTGCAGGCGTCCTGTTTCCTCTTCTTGGACTTGCGTGTGAGAGCGGCGATCGTCGCGCGTGCATGGAGCAGTTCCGCACGCTTGTCTCCTACCGGATGGAAGCCATTGAAGGGGCGTTTGGCGACTTCTTCGGCGTGCTGCCCTCGGAGCTGAAGATCAAGTTTGTCGGCGCGCGAGATCGGGAGTATGGACGACTCCCGCGCGAGGCGTACGATCCGAATCGTCGCGCTCTGCTCTTCCCCCGGCGTGTGTTGGGCGCCAAGACTCCGAACCCGCTGCGCTGGGCGAGCTACTACTGGCCGTACTACCAGAACGAGCGCCATCAAACCGATTTCCCCATCATTGAGCAGATCGACGACCTGCTTTGGAACGCCTACCTGCAGGAAGCCGCCAAGGCGCGAGGTCTGTCGTGGCCGCACAAGGAGTGCACGTCTGCCGATGTCGGAAAACGCCTGCCGTGCGAAATGCTGATCAAGGGCATCGTCGAACACCTGAAGACCGTGCGCGGTCCGATGTTCAACGAGAACCGCATCGATCGCATCTGGCCGGAGGACTTTAATGAATTCGAAAAACGCGTCTGGCGCAGGTCGGATCAAGAGTATCTGGATGTGCAACGATACGGCGGCATTCTTCTCGCTGAGCCGCTAGTGAATCAGTTCGGCGTGCTGCGCACGATGGCCTATATGGCTCAGAACCCCTTTCATCTCGAGGAAAACAACCTTCGCATCTCGGCGCAGCGCTATCAGCAGCGCGCTCGTGAGGCGTTGAGCTCGGCGCATGGCGCGCTGAACGCAGCTCGCCTCTCCGTGCAAGCAGCCGAGCGGCCCAGATTGCGAACCGTGACGGACTGAGCCGCGGATTGAGCGCGTCCGAGTGGACCGCCTATTCACGCTTGGTCCATCATCTCCGGCGGGCATAGCCTGAGGCGCCGATCTGCATCTTGAGTCCCGCGTCGGTCCGCGCCCCAATCAGAAGCCGCAACGCTCACGCTAGGGGAAGTCTCGCTTGAACTGGCTCGCGCACGTGTTTCTCTCCGGTGAGAACATCGACCAACGGCTCGGCAATCTGCTGGCCGACGCCGTGAAGGGTGCGCAACGCGCGGCCACGAGGCCGGAATTTCAGCGCGGCGCCGCCCTGCATCGCGCGATCGACGCTTATACGGACGCGCATCCCCTTGTGCGGCGCAGCCGCAGCCGGATCTCTGCGCCGCATCGGCGCTTTAGCGGCGTGCTGGTGGATGTCTTTTACGACTTCCTGCTCGCAAGCGACTGGCGTCTTTATTCCAACGTTACGCTCGATGAATTTACGCGCGAGTTTTATGCTCAGGCGAAAATCGCCCGCCTCACCTTGCCTGAGGCGGGGCGCACCGTCCTGGATCGCATCATCCAGTATGATCTGCTGGGCGCATACCGCAGCGTTGCGGGGGTGGAGCAGTCTTTGCGGCGTCTCTCGTTGCGACTCCAGCAGCGCTGGCGGCGCAACTTCGCGCTCGAGACGGCCGTCGCCGACCTGCGCGCGCAAGAAGGAGAGCTGCGGAGTGACTTCAGAGAATTCTTTCCCGATTTGCAGGCGCATCTCGCAGCGGCGCGCTCGGAGCGTTGATCCAAGCCGCACGCAAAGCGCCGGGCAGCTCACGCTTGCCCAGCTATTGATCACAGCGGTCATCGCCGGCTCGGCCAACGCGGCCTCGCCCAGCTTCGAGTGCACGAACCTCGCAACGAAAGTCGAAAAGCTTATCTGCGCGAACGCAAATCTGGCCGATCTGGACGGCAGGCTCGCCGCCTATTACGAGGGCGCGCGGCGCCGTATTGCGGAAAGCGTGGAATGCCTGCGCACAGACCAGGAAGAGTGGCTCCACTCGATTCGAGACCAATGCGCCGACGTGGACTGCCTGCGACGCGCTTATCTCGATCGGCTCGCCGTGCTTGAAGGGGTGCAGCCCCCATCCATCGAAAAGGTCCAACTCCCGAAGCAGCCGCCGCTTGCAGCGATCATCCCGCCGAACGGCGATGCGCCGAGCATCCCCCGGGAGCCCTCCACGCGGGTCGAAGTCGAGGGCAGATACGCTTTGAACGATGACTACGGACTCACGCTGACGGATGAGGCGTCTCACCTATTCGTCCTGGCCGGCCTGCTAAATCAGGAGGTTCCGCTGGAGCTCGCGGCCCTCGAACAGGCGCGAACGCCGATTCTGGCGCGCGGCTGGCTCCTGGCCCGCAAGCCCACGAGCGCGGAATATCCGAATCTCGCGCGGCCGTTCGGCGTCTTCGATCCACATGAGTGCATCTACGTTTACCGTTCGATAGCCGTGCGCACGACGCCGTAACCTACGCAGAACACGTGAGTTCCGCAGTCTCGGCATGATCGATCTGTTGCCCTCATGGCCGCTGCTGTCCGCGTTTCTGGCGGCGAGCGTCCTGCTCGCCCTCACCCCTGGGCCCGGCGTGTTCTACATCGTGACGCGCAGCTTGGCGCAAGGCCGCGCCTCTGGAATCGCTTCTGTCGCCGGCGTTGCGTTAGGAAATCTCGGCAACGCGCTCGGCGCCTGCATCGGTCTTGCCGCCGTATTCGCGCTCTCGGCCGCGGCCTTCATGATCGCGAAATACGCAGGCGCTGCGTACCTCGTGTATCTCGGCGTCCGCGCCCTGCGCGCACAGAGCGCCGTCGAAACGGGTGCGTCGGCGGCGGCGCCTCCAGCGCGGCTTCTTCGCGATGGTTTCATCGTCGCCTTGCTCAATCCAAAAACGGCGATTTTCTTTGCAGCGTTTCTGCCGCAGTTCATGGATCCGGCAGCCTCGCCCATGCTGCAAGGCGTTCTGCTCGCCTGCCTGTTCGTCGGTATCGCCGCCGTCACGGACACTGCCTACGCTCTTGCCGCGGGCACGCTGGCGCCGCTTCTGAAGCGCGCCGGGCCGGCGCGCGCGGCCGGACGGTATCTCACGGGCGGCGCGTTCATCGGCCTTGGCCTTCTCGCTGGCCTGCCGCGGATCGCGCCTCCTCACGAGTCGCCTGCAGAGCGTGCTCCCTCTGAAAGTGGCACGGCCTCGCTGCTGTTTTCGCCCCACACGCCATCATGTAGCCCGCGCTTCGCGTCCTTGCTCATCCAGTTCCCGTCGTAGGGTGCGGATCGCAGCGGGCTGCGCCATCAGCGGCGCCCGCTCATAGGCGAAGCGGCGGCGACCACTATCAGTCGCTCGCGCCCACAACAGCGCGCTTCGACGGTGCGCCGGCGCCTGTCCCGCTCGCAAGCTGTGAGGCGGGAACGCCCTGCTCCATCCATTTCCTGATTCTCCGCGCTTCGGCGACGCGCGTGAGCTTGCCGAAGGAATTCAGGAAAACCATCACGATGGGGCGATCGCGGATCGTCGTCGCCATGACGAGACACTGACCCGCCTCGCTCGTGTAACCGGTCTTTTGAACTTTGATGTCCCAGTCTGCCTTGGCGACCAGCGTGTTGGTATTCCTGAATTCAATTGATTGCCTGCCCACCGACACGACATGACGTTCGGAGGTCGAATACTGACGGATGAGCGATTGCTCCCCAGCCGCCATCACGAGCTTCACCAGATCGGATGCGCTCGAGACATTGTTGCTCGACAACCCGGTCGGGTCTACGAACCTCGTAGTACGCATCCCGAGCGCCTTGGCTTTCGCGTTCATCGCTCGCACGAACGCGCTCAGCCCGCCCGGATAGGAGCGTCCGAGCGCATGAGCGGCCCGATTCTCGGAGGACATGAGGGCAAGGTGCAGCAGGTCGCCGCGCGAAAGTCTGGAGCCCACAACCAGGCGCGAACCCGAACCGTACCGCAAGTCGCGATCGCCCGCCGTGATCTCGATAAGCTCCTCAAGCGGCTGGCCGCCCTCAAGCATCACCAGAGCCGTCATCAATTTAGTGATCGATGCGATCGGCCCCACGACGTCGGCCTTCTTCGAATACAGCACCGCAGCATTCGTCTCATCGATCACCACGACAGAACGGGACTTCACCCGCGGCTCAATGCTGGCCTCGGCTCCACCCACAAGGCTCAGCGCCAGCGTGATGATCGATACGAAAGCTGATCCCCAATGACTCGTTCTGATTATTGCGCCCTTCATTTTTTGTTCGCGCAGTGAAAGTGAGCTGAAGCATAGGTAAGGTTTGGTCGACTCGTCCACCCGCATTTGCATGATGCGAGTTGGCGTGCGACGTCCTCACGCGAGCGCAGATCGACGTCGCCCGTCGCTACGGAAATCGTACTCAGGCGTGCAGGCAGAGATCAGGCGATCTCCCATGCGCCGACGCTCAGATTTTCCCTGTTTCTCGCCGGGTCGGGATTGGGCCGGCTGTGTTCTTGTCCCGATCGTCGAGATGGACTTTTCAGAATCCGCCGAAAAACGATTGCACCGCGCTGAAACAGAACGGCCCGACGAGCGCGCCGTGATACGCCCGCGAAACCGCCGCTGCGCCGCCGTCGGCTGCACCGCGGGCCACGGCGTCTGCGGCGACAGCGCTCTTCGCCGCGGCGAACGCCGCCTTACGCAGCGCGTCCGGATCCTCGAATTCGATCCCTCCGTCCAGGTCCAGAACGCGGGCGAAAGGCGCGTTGTTGGCGGACCAGTAGTCTTGCATCAATTGCGTGTTGATGTAGAACACTATCGGATCTTCATTGCCCGCGCACAACAGCACCGGGCCGGTCGGGGTCCAATTGCGCAGATCGTTCGCCTTGAAAGCACGGCGCAGAGCGTTGAGCGGATTGGCCGCAGGCAGACCATCGCTCTTCGCTGGAAAGCCGCCGTCCGGATTCAGTTGCGCATCTTGCAAATAGGCGAGCCGAAAGGCGTTCGTGACGAGATTGTCCGGGCCGAAGCCGAGGGCGAACACATGCGCGAGATCGGCGGGGCTTGTCGCGGGCGTGTACTGCGCATACGCCAGATCCGGCGGCGTGCTGCTGAACAGCTGGCTGGGAGGCAATTTGCCTTGCGAAAACAGATCCGATCGCGCCCCTAGCGTCGGCAGCAGC
>DATAFY010000163.1:0-4761 GCA_036257205.1 Steroidobacter sp.
CGTCAAGGTGTTCTCGAGGCCGGAGACTTCCTTGACCCAGAAGTTGTACAACGAACCGAAAAAGGCGCCTCGATTGAATGCGAGCGCCAAGCCTTCCGGATTGACGTCGTTGTCCCAGAAGCCGCTCTGCTGTTGCTTATAAAAGGGTTGTTTCATTTTGCCGCCGATGAGCTCGCCCCATGGCGCAAACCGCCAATCGAAGTAAGCCAGATCCAGATCGACGGATTTGCGCGAGAAGACGTCCGTCAGCGTCTGGTTTCCGGAGCGAGGATCATTGTTCTCCGTCGTGGTCAATCCGACCCCTACGCGCAATGTCTCTGCGGGGTTCGCCTCGATGTTGACCCGGGCGCGAATCCGATCGCGATATCGATCGGCCGTCGCAACGCCTGCGCCGTTCACCGTGTCGTCGCTGATCATCTCGTAGCGATAGCGCATGTCGCCCTTGATCGCCGTTTTCGCCGCCCAGTCCGCGCCCTTGATCTTTCCCACTTCGCTCGCCTGCGTCGCCGCGTCCTTGCGTAAGCCGCGCGTTTCGGCCCTGAGGTATTCGTCGTGGGCCTTCAGGGATTCGTTTTCCGCCTTGAGCGCGTTGTTTTCCTGTTCGAGTCGGTCCATGCGTTCCGTGACGCCCTGCAGCTGCGAGCGGATCTGCTCGATTTCGTCGAGACTTGAGGCTGCATGAGTCCCCTCGCACACGCCCGACAATGCAGCGATCGCTGCGGCGGACCTCAACACGCTCTTCATATGTGAATGCTCCTCACTTTGTTGGTCGCATACTGACCGTGGGCCTTGCAGGCTCGCCTGCGGGCCCTAAGCGGCCTTGCGTGTTATACGCGCGATTTGTTACAGCGAAATTGCAGCACAGCGTCCGCGGCGCTTGCAGGCGAGGGCTAGCGAATCGCGGCGTTGGGTTCCTCGCGCGCGATGATGCGACCGGCGGGAAATTCACACGTGAACGTGCTGCCGAGGCCTTCCTTGCTTTCAACGCGCAGCTCCCCGCCGTGGCGCTGTAAGGCGTGCTTCACAATCGACAATCCCAGTCCCGAGCCGCCCACATCGCGCGCGCGGCCCGGATCGACGCGGTAGAAGCGCTCGGTCAACCGCGGGATGTGCTCCGGTGCAATGCCCACGCCCGTGTCTCTTACGGACAGGTAGGCTCCATCATCGTCCGTCCACCAGCGCAGCTCGATTTCTCCCGCGGGCGCAGTGTACTTGAGCGCGTTCGAAACGAGGTTCGAGGCGATCGAATGAAGCTCGGACTCAACGCCGAGGAGCAGCGCGTCGCTTTCGATATTGAGCTTGATCGTCGGATGCGCCTGCGATGAAAGGGCGTCATTGCGCAGCGCGGAGAGGATTGCGGCCACGTCGACAGCACGCTCCTCTTGCGCCGACTCGCCGGACTCGAGCTTTGACAGCTCGAGCAGATCGTTGATGATCGCGCCCATGCGCTCGGCCTGGCGGCGCATCTCCTGCACCGGCGCCGTCCACGTCGGATCGAGATCCTCGTCCTCTGCGAGCGCATCCAGATAGCCGCTGACGACCGTCAGCGGTGAACGCAGCTCGTGTGATGCGTTCGCCACGAAGTCCTTACGCATATCCTCCAGGCGCCGCTCGCGACTGACGTCGCGCACGATGAGCAGCTGCCGCTCGCCTGCGGCGCTCTTGACGAGATGGAACGAGAACCAGCGCGACGGATCGCTCGCATCCTGCACGGTCACGCCTTTCTCCGGGCGTCCCGTGTGCAGGTACTCGATGAAGGCTGGCTGACGCACCAGGTTTTCGATGCGACTGCCGAAATCGCGCTTGCGCTTGAGCCCAAGCCACGCGGTCGCACGCGGGTTGAACCAAAGAATCTCATTCTCGGCGCCGAGCAGCACGGCGCCTTCGGGCATCGCCGCCGTGAGTCGCCGGAACTCGCGCAGCAGGCCCGTAACCTGCGACTTGTGATGCTGCTTGCGCCGGTGAATGCGGCTGATGATCGCGACCAGCTCGCCCCATGCGCCGCTGATGTCAGGCGGCGCCTCGATGCTGCGCAGACGCACCCAGTGCTCGATGCGCAGCAAATTCCACAACTGAAACGCCACAACGGCGCCCAGCACAAGGGCGAGCGCGAACGCCACGCGGTCCATGACCAACCCGATGAGCAATGCGCCGAACAGCGCAGCCCCGATCCGGATGACTGCTCGCCAGCCCGCCGGGGACAGCACGCCGAAGATCTTCAAGCGCTACTCCATTCGCGTCGAGAAGCGATATCCCGAGCCGCGCACCGTCTGGACGAAACGGTCGTACTTGAACGCTTCGAGGGCCTTGCGCAAGCGGCGGATATGCACGTCCACCGTGCGCTCTTCCACATACACGTTGCCTCCCCACACCCGATCGAGAAGCTGAGCGCGACTGTACACGCGCTCAGCATGCGTCATGAAGAACGACAACAGGCGATATTCCGTAGGACCGAGTTGCACGGTTCGACCCTGGGCGGTGACCCGATGACTTCCTTCATCGAGCACCAGACCTTCAGCGTCGAGCACTTGATCCGCTGCACCGCTCGGCGAGCGGCGCAGCACCGCATTGATGCGCGCGAGAAGCTCGCGCGGCGAAAATGGCTTCGTGACGTAGTCGTCCGCTCCGCTGTCGAGCCCCCTGACTTTATCCTGCTCTTCGGCGCGCGCCGTAAGCATGATGATGGGCAGCTCCTTCGTCTCCTTTTCGCGTTTGAGCGCGCGCGTGAGCTCCAGCCCGCTCATGTCCGGCAGCATCCAATCAATCAGGACCAGATCCGGCCGGCAATCAGCGATGCTCACCCGCGCCGCAGCCGCATCGGCCGCTTCACGAACTTCGAAGCCGTTGCGCCGCAGCCCGAAGGCCGCCATTTCGCGTATGGGCCTCTCGTCTTCGACGATCAGTATTTGCTTTCCCGCCATGCTCTGAGGATGCAGGGATCACCACGATCCGTATTAAAGCAGCCCATTGTTAAGGCAGCCCATTATTAAAGCAGCCCATTATTACAGGTTGGCGACTTGGGATTCGCGACTGGCGAGGAGTGATCGACGCTCCCCGCTCGCCCTCGCTCGGCCGCTTGCGTTTCATTTTCGGTGCACAACCTGATCTCGCAGGTAGACGGGCGCGGCATGCGTTGCCGGCGCGCCGCGTCCAGCGCGGAACTCGGCTTCCGCGAGTAAGGCAATTTCTCGCGCCCGAGGAAGCATTTGCTCGTACACGCACGCCCCCTGCGGCGCCAACTGCGGATACGCCTTGAATCCCGTTCCGACGCACAGCTGCGCGCCATCCGCGCGTACCGCCTCGGGCCGATCTACACGTTCCTCGCTCACCGCCCGCACGAACCCCGCAGCCGGCTCGGATCGGAAACGGGCCCAGTAAACCTCCCCCATGCGCGCATCCATACACACAAGGATTTCCCGATCTGGGTGCGCCGTCTGCTGTGCGAGCGCGGCAAGATCGGAGATCCCCACTGTTGGCAGGCGCGCGCCGAACGCCAAGCCCTGGACCACGCCGATCGCGATGCGCACGCCGGTGAATGCCCCCGGTCCGCGTCCATAGGCAAGGCCGTCGAGCGCATGCAGCTCGACCCCGCCCTCCAGCAGCAACCCGGCGATCATCGGCAGGATGAGCTCCGCGTGGCTGCGTTGCGTGTCCTGGGATCGTTCGATGATGCGGCCGTTTATCCATAAGGCCGCCGAACAGCGCTCTGTTGCGGTATCGAGTGCGAGAATTTTCATGATCAGGCGAGGCTCGAAAGCGGCGCATGCAGGCCGACTGCGGCCAGTTTACGGCGCAAGAATCCGGTCACTTCCTCGATGCAGTTCGTCTGCGCCATCTGCGGAAGGCTGTCGAGAAAGATTTTTCCATATGCGCGCGTCCGCAGGCGCTGATCGCATAGAACGATGACGCCGAAGTCTTCCGGATCGCGCATGAGCCGGCCGACGCCCTGCTTGAGCGCGATCACGGCCTGTGGAATCTGCTCTTCGAAGAAAGGATTGCCGCCGCGCCGCTCGATTGCATCCAGGCGCGCTTTCAGCAGCGGATCGTCCGGCGCCGCGAACGGCAATTTGTCGATCACGACAACCGACAGCGCAGCACCCTTGACGTCCACGCCCTCCCAGAAACTGCTCGTGCCGAGCAGCACGGCCGCGCCGTGCTCGCGAAAACGCCTCAGCAGCGTTTCGCGGGGCGCTTCGCCCTGCACGAGGATCGGGAAAGGAGGCGTCTCGCCCAACCGTCGCGCCAGAATCGCGGCTGCCTCGCGCAGCGCTCGATGGCTGGTGAACAACAAGAACGCGCGCCCCCCGCTCGCTTCGAGAATCGGCAAAGCCGCCTCGATAACTTGAGCGGTGTGGCGCGGCGAGGACGGCGCCTCGATTCCACGCGGAAGGTACAGCAGCGCCCGGTTCGCATAATCGAACGGACTGCCCAGGCGCAACGTCGTTGCCTTTCGCATGCCGATGCGTGCGATGAAGTGTTCGAAACTCTCGCCGACCGCGAGCGTCGCCGAGGTGCATACCCATGCGTTCGCCTGCGCTTCGATCAGTTGGCCCAACTGATCAGCGACATCGAGCGGCGCATAGTGCAAGGACACGCCGGTTGCGCTGTGCTGCGCCCAGCGCACGCTGGCCGGCTCCGAGTGTTCCTGCTCGATGAGCGCCTCAATGCGCCCTGACAACTCCGTCGCGCGACGGCGCAGCGCCGCCAGGCCGACGTGGTCGTTCGCCGGCGCCGCAAGCGCGTCCACGAGTTCATCGAGCG
>DATAFY010000172.1:0-14076 GCA_036257205.1 Steroidobacter sp.
AATCGCTAGAGATAGAACGACGATGAAAATGACCGCCGCGCCGATGTACAGCGTCAGCCCGAATTCGTGCAGCAACTCGGCGCCGCTGCCGCTCGCGGCATGCAGCACGGATTGACTGCGCGCCTCGTTCATCGCAGTGAGTGCAGATAGGCCGCGATGTCGTACGCCTGCGTTTCGCTCACCTGTGCAAACGCGGGCATGGCTGTGGCAGGCGCCAGCGCGGGGGCATCCATGATCCACTGCACAAGGATCTCGGGCGTATTGGGGAACTTGCCCGCGACATAAACCTTGCGGCCGTAAGCGGCGAGCGACGGCCCAACGTACCCCGGCGCGCCGCTCACACCGGGGATCTCATGACACACGTTGCACTCGAGCGCGAGCAGCGCCGCCCTGCCGCGCTCGGCGTCCCCTCGCATCGGCCGTGATCGTTCATCGCGCTCGCCCGCGCACGCCGCTGCCGTGCTGCAGATGAGGAGGGCTGCGCCGCTCCGCCAGACGCCCGTGCCGGCGCGAACCTGCTCCTTTCGCCGAAATGGAGGGCCTTCAGTGTGCACACGCGCATCCATCGGCGTCACTCGAGCGAGAACAGATAGTTCGCCATGAGCTTTGCGTGGGATTCGGCCACGTTGAGATCCGGCATCAACGTGGCCGGACTGAACGTGTGCGGATCGAGGATCCAGCGCACGAGATTGTCCGGGGTGTTAGGCAACACGCCGGCGATGTATTTCCGACGTGACCAGTGGACCAGCGGAGGACCCACATGCGTCTTGGGCCCTACGACGCCCTGGATCTGATGGCAGCTGTGACAGGAGTACTGCCGCAGCGCTACTTCAGCGGCTTCTACCGAATCGCCGGCAGGCGCCGCATTGTTCGGCGGGCAAGCCGATGGCGAGACCTCGTCCTCCAAGGCCGCATATTCCGCGCGGCCCAGCCGCGGCAATCGCTTAAGAAACGCCACGGTCGACCACAATCCTTCATCGGAGATTCGGTATTCCCACGCGGGCATGCCGGTCATGCGCACGCCCTTTTTAATGACGTAGTACAGCTGCTCCGCCGGCCACTCGCGCCCTGACTCGACGAGACTGGCGGGCGTGGGCAGCAGCCCCTGTGCGAGGGCTTCAGTGGCCGCCGTAGGCGAGCCGTGACATTGCACACAGTACGCGCGAAAGCATGCGACCCCCTGCGCAATCATCGCGGGGCTGTCCAATGCGGGCGGCTCGACGTCGCTTGCGCTGCGCCGGACGGAGAACCTCAGACCCATCTCCAGCAGCCAATGGGTGATTTTGAAATGCTGCCGAGTCGCCTCGGTGTTCACTGTGCCGGACAGCAGAATGGCGAAACCTGCAAGCACGCCGAGAAGTACGAGCATCGCCGCGCCCGCCGCCATGAGGAGCAGCTTGTGCTTCGGCTTGTAAGGGTGAAGCGGCACGAGCGTAGCGAGGGATCGTCAGCGCCTGCGTCACGCCGTTCGCGACGCCCATCGCCCGAGCGCCAGCAGACTCGCGGTCGCCCGCCCGATGCCGCCCGACGCTCCAATCACGACGATCACTTCGCTGCTGGGAACGCGCGCCATGCGCTCAGGAGAACGCACCGGCGGCAGTGCGGTTCCTCTCAGCGGATGACCCATGCCCGGCCGATGGTGATCGGTCCCGTTCACGAACAGGGTGGCGCGTTGTCAGTTAGGCGTGGTCTTGCGAAAAACTGGGGCGGGCACGCAGCTCGCAACCCACACCGAAGACCGGTCGGCGCGCCAACGCGGCCGCGACGCCGCCCGCTCTGTGCCTAGCGGCGAGAAAGAAACATCTCGGATTGCCTGCCGGGATCGTTGCGACCTTGCGAGTCATGCGGTTCTGCGCCGGATTCTCGGTGATCCGACGCGGGCTAAAGCAGCAAGGTCGCCGCGCTTTCGACCCGGATTCACTGCTCGCCCATGGTTCGTGCTGCTCGAGGCGCGGCCAGTCTCCATCAGCCTGCCGCACGCGGTCGCGAGCGGTGAGCGCGTGCAGAACTGAACCCTGCAGCCAGAGCCGCCTGACTGGCGTGCAGAAACCATCGATCCAGCAGGACGCGGCGATTGAACCATGGACGACGCATCAGCGCCCGCGCGAGCGGCGTGCGCCATCCCTGCGGAATCCATTGCTTGCCTGCGACCTCGTGCGAGCGCGACCCGAAGCGCGCTTGCAGCTCCAGCTCGTAGGGGGCAAGGCGCTCGCGCCGATAGTCGCCTGCAGCCGCCGTAATCACCGCGGCTGCCAGCATGCCCGATTCGATCGCGGGACGAATGCCCTCACCGCTTTGCCTGTAAGCCAGCCCCGCAGCGTCCCCGATGAGCAGGACCGCATCGCCGACGACCGTTCGCGCGGCATGCGAATACAACAGGTACGCATGCCCTTTGAACCGCCCGATGAACCGCGCCGGAATACGTTTCTGCGCTACGAGCCAGCGCACAAACGCATGCACGTGCGCGGCGAGCTGCTCATTGCCTTCGCGCCCGAGCCCCACGTTCAGAAAGTCGCCCTTGCGGAAGCACCAACCATATCCCTTGAGGTCCTCGCAGTAATATAGCTCGGGCCGTTGCGGCGCGACGGCGCACTGCGCGGCTTCGGCAGGCGTCATCTGAAGCTCGATTTCCTGAGCGCAGATCGCACGTTCGTCTTTGCCGAGCTGAGCGCCCAGCAGGCGCGCGACAGGACAGAAATGTCCGCCCGCCCCGACCACCAGCTGCGCCTCGATCTCCCCGTTCACAACCCAACGATCACCGACCCGCTCGATGCTCTTGACCATCTCGAAACGCACGCCGGCGCCGCTACGCTCGAGCAGATAGTGATCGAACTCGCAGCGACGAATTCCGTAGCTCACGACGCGGTCGTAACCCACTGCCTGCGACGCATGCTCGCCTAGACCCGTGATGAAGCTCCTGATCGGCTGCAGTACGCGGCCGTTTGCATAGTCGGACAGATCGATCTGGAGCTCCTCGATCACCTGCGGCGTAATCCAACCCGCACACACCTTGTCGCGCGGAAACGCGCTCTTATCGATGACCAACACGTCGAGACCTGCGCGCCTGAGCAAACGCGCGCACGTGGACCCCGCCGGGCCTCCGCCGACGATGAGCACGTCGCATCTACTCGCGGTGATCTGATCAGCTTCAACGGCGGGCCGGAATGACCGCGAACCTGCGCCGGCGCTCATTTTTGCTTCGTTCTGGTCAGTCATGTGCACTTCTTCAGTCCGACTCCCAACCACGTTCAGAATTGAAGCGTCGGGTGCAAGAGCGCTGCGACTGGCTCGGGGCGAACGGACATTCGCCTAACCTGCAGCAACCGCTCCTCTGCGCATCCCATCCGCTAGGCATAGATATCCGCTCGCGTCCGCGGAATCTCGTTGTTGGTCCCGTGCGCGAACACGACCTGAAAGAGCTGCATCCCTCCGGCGCGGAATGCGGCGATGGAGCCGTTCAGATACAGCCGCCACATGCGCACGAAGCGCTCATCGAACATCTGCGCTACGCGGTCGTGTGAACGCTCGAAGAGCGACAACCATGCTTCGAGCGTCTTGGCGTAGTGCAGACGCAGGTTCTCTACATCCAACACGGAGAAATTGCACTCCTCAAAGACGTCCATCATCTGCTTGAGCGAGGGCGGGCACGCGCCGGGGAAGATGCGGCGGTCGATCCAGCGACTCATCAGGTGCCGGCGATTGCGACCGATGCTGTGAATGAGTCCGAGGCCGTCGCGCTTGAGACAGCGATGGATCAGTCGGCCTAGCTCCGGGTAGTTGTCTACGCCGACGTGCTCGAGCATGCCAACCGAGGCGAATGCGTCGTAGACGCCCGTGATGTTGCGATAGTCGTCCTCTACGAACTCGACGGCGCCCGCCAGACCTTCGACCTGCGCGCGTTGGCGCGCGAAAACGATTTGCTCGCGCGAAATGTTGAACGCGCGCACCCGCACGCCGTAGCGACGCGCCATGTGCAGGGCCAGGCTGCCCCAGCCGCAGCCCGCCTCCACCACGGTCTGCCCAGGACGCAAACGCAGCTTGCGACACACGTGGTCCATCTTGGCGGTCTGCGCCTCATCGAGCGTCGCCGTGGAGGTTGGAAAATAGGCGCACGTATAGGCCATAGAGCGGCCGAGCCAGAGCGAGTAGAACTCGTTGCCGATGTCGTAGTGGCGATGGATGTTTTCGCGCGAGCCGGTCAGCGTGTTGGCGGGTCGGCGATGCAACGCCTCCGCAATGCGGCGCGTGAACGAAGTGGCGTTTCCGCGCGAGAGCGCAGAGCCTCTGCGATAGAGCTCCTCGAGCAATCGTTCGAGGCGGCCCTCCACACGCAAGGCGCCTTCGCTGTACGCCTCTCCAAACTGCAGGTCGGGATCGGCGCAAAGACGAATGAGCGTGGCGCGATCCGCGATATGCAAAGCGGCGAACGGCGGCTCTGTGGACGTGCATACCGTCTCTCCGTTCCACAGCACGATACACACGGGTGGATCGCCGAACACGTGAAGCAGCCTGCGCAGAAGCCGGCCTTCTACCGATCCTTTGCGGACCGGCTCGGCGCGCTGAGCGCTGCGCTTCACGTCGTTGGGCGCCCCCCCCGCGACGTTAAAAGATGCATCGGACGCCTCGTTCCTCCTCTGCATAAGCGGGCCTCCTGTGTTCCACTTGCTCGGTTGTTTCGGCAACTTGGCCGGACAGACGTCTTTCCGACCCCACCCACGGACTACCCCGGATAGCGTACCCGGAGCGCAGCGGATTCCAATAACGCTTTCACTCAGTCGCATCTCGACGCCAGCAGGAGAGCTCGACCATGCGTAATTTTCAACGCCAAGGCGCGCTGCTTGCGTTGGCCGCCAGCCCAGCCGTCATCCCGTCGCTTGCGAACGCTTCTGGTTTTGCGCTGCTCGAGCAAAGCGGCAGCAGGCTCGGGACGGCGTTCTCCGGAACGACCGCCGCCGCCGACGATGCGACGACGAACTACTTCAATCCAGCCGGGTTGAGTCGTCTACAGCGCCCCGAACTGATCGTGATCGCCAGCGGCGTGGGTCTTTCTTCCGAGTTCGACGACCAAGGCTCACAAGCCGCCTTCCTGCAAACGCTCGGCGGAACCGGCGGGGATGCTGGAGACTGGAATTTTGTGCCGAGCGCATACGTCGCATGGCCGATAAATACGAAGTTTGCGCTGGGCTTTGGCGTAAACGCGCCGTTCGGGCTCGTGACCGAATACGACGCAGGCTGGGAGGGGCGGTTTCAGGCGTTGAGGTCCGAGATCAAGACGTACAACTTCAATCCATCGTTGTCATGGCGCGTCAATGATGGGTTCTCGATCGGCGTCGGCGTGAGCTATCAGCGCCTAGACGCTGAGCTGACGAGTTCGGTCAACTACTCCGGCGTCGTCGCACAGGCCGTGCAGCAGCTGGTCGCGGCAGGGCAACTCCCGCCGGTGCTTGCGCCAAGCATCATTGCTGCGAATACCGGCCTGGAAGGCGAGGCACGCGTGCGCGGGGATGATTCGGATTGGGGGTTCAACATCGGACTGTTGTTCGAACCGACCCAGACGACGCGCATTGGGCTCGCCTATCGCTCGTCGATCGAATACACCGTGAGCGGGACCGTTCAGTTCTCCGAACCCACTGCTGCGAACCTCGTAGGCCGCGGCATCGTCGCCATCGTCTCTGCGCCGGGGAGCGTGCTTGGAGACGGCCCCGTCAGCGTGGACGTCGAGGTTCCGGAATCTGCGATCGCCTCGCTGCGCCAGGCCTTTGGACGTTTCGCGCTGCTCGCGGACGTTGGCTGGACAGCCTGGAGCTCAGTCGAGGAACTGCGGATCGTGCGCGACGAGGGAGCAGTCGTGTCCGTGACGCCTGAGCGGTGGGACGACGCCTGGCGATTTGCGCTCGGGGGCGAGTACGAATTTTCGGATGCGTTCTTGCTGCGCGCCGGCATCGCTCGGGACGATTCGGCGGTTCCTGACGAGACTCGCACGCCGCGACTGCCCGACGCTCAGCGGGACTGGATCGCCATCGGCGCCCGCTGGCGTCCTTCGCAATCCATGGCGTTCGACTTCGGCTACGCCCATCTGTTCAGCGACGATGTCCCGCTCAATCCGCCTGCCAACGGCGCGGCCAACGGCGTACTGATCGGCGAGCAAGAATCCTACGTCGATGTCGTGAGCGCGCAGTTCACGTACCGGTTCTAGGCGACCCCGTGTGCATGGTCCGCCCGAGAGGCGGACCGCGCTGCGCGCAACGACGGCGCGTTGGCTGCGGGGGTGGACCCGCCCCCTCGCTCAAAGGAGAGGACAGGGTCGGGCGATTCCGCAGTCCCATTCCCGAACGCGCATTTTCCGGATTCCGGAGACGATATTATCCGTTATCCGTCCGCTGAACGCGTCGTTCCCCTGAGCGCAACGGGAACGGGGATGCATAGCGCCAGCCTGCTCACAGCGGGAGTGCGATCCGCTTCCCAATTTCCGCTTTCCATTCGCGCTATATATAAAAATACGTGCCGCTGTCCGTCAGACGCGTGTCGCCCTAAGCGCGTCGGACGACGGGAGTGAACTGCGTCGGATCGCTTGCAGACGCGCAAACGTAATTGGCTCAATTCCTGTAGACTCCCCGCCCCTTATGTCCGCCTCATCCTTTAGTCGCGAAGAGTTGCTCGCCTGCGGCGCAGGCACGCTATTCGGTCCAAACACTCCCCGACTCCCGGTCGACCCCATGCTCATGTTCGACCGGGTCACGCACATCGCCAACGTGGGCGGCGCCCACAACCGCGGCGAAGTACGCGCGGAGCTCGACGTACGTCCCGACCTGTGGTTCTTTAACTGTCATTTCCCCGAGGACCCTGTGATGCCCGGCTGCCTGGGCCTGGACGCGCTGTGGCAATTGATCGGTTTTTTCCTGGCGTGGGGCGGGCATCGCGGCAGGGGTCGGGCGCTGGGCGTGGAAGAGGTGCGCTTTACCGGCGAGGTGCTGCCCACGGCGAAGCGGGTCACTTATCAGATCGATGTCAAGCGCGTCATCGCGCGCAAGCTGATCATGGTGTCGGGCGACGGCTCAATGAGCGTGGACGGACAGCTGATCTACACGGCGAAAGGCCTGCGCGTCGGCGTGTTCGAGCGTGGCGCAGCGATGAGCGCCGGAGCCCTGTAATGCGTCGCGTTGTAGTCACCGGAATGGGCGTGGTCTCCTGCATCGGCAACGATCTGGACAGCGTGTCGCGCTCACTTGCCGAGGGGCGCTCCGGCATCCGCACAGCGCCGAAATATGCAGAACTCGGCTTGCGTAGTCAGATTGCGGGCATTCCCCAGATTGCGCTCGAGAACGAGCTCGACCGTCGAGACCTGCGCTTCATGGGGGACGCTGCCGCCTATGCCGCTGTCTCGATGAAACAGGCGATCGCGGACAGCGGACTGACGCAGACCCAGATCAGCAACCCGCGGACCGGACTCATTGCGGGCAGCGGCGGCGCCTCATCGGCGAACATTGTGGAAGCGGCAGACATTCTGCGCGCGCGGGGCATCCGCAAAGTGGGCGCAACACGCGTTCCGCGCACCATGGGGAGCACGGTCGCTGCGTGCCTGGCGACCACATACCAGATCAAGGGCGTGAGCTATGCGATCACCTCGGCGTGCGCGACCAGCGCGCACTGCATCGGCTCAGCGGCGGAACAGATCGCGTTTGGCAAGCAGGATGTGATGTTCTGCGGCGGCGGCGAAGAAGAACACTGGTCCCTCACGGCCCTGTTCGACGCCATGGGCGCATTGTCTAGCGCGCGCAACGCCGCGCCCGAGAGCGCATCGCGCGCTTATGACAAGAGCCGAGACGGATTCGTGATCGCCGGCGGCGGCGGCATGATCGTCCTGGAGTCCCTGGAGCACGCGCGGGCGCGCGGGGCCCGTATCTACGCCGAATTGGTCGGGTATGGGGTCACCGCTGATGGCGCGGACATGGTGCAGCCCTCGGGCGAAGGCGCCGTGCGCTGCATGCGGCAGGCCCTCGCGACAGTGACGCGGCCGATCGACTACGTCAACGCGCACGGCACTTCAACGCCGCTGGGCGACGCCATCGAATTGCAGGCAGTGCGGGAAGTCTTCGGGGCATCCATGCCCCCGATCTCGTCCACGAAGTCGCTGACGGGCCATTCCCTTGGGGCCGCGGGCGTCCAGGAAGCGATTTACTGCCTGCTGATGATGCGCGACGGCTTTCTGGCCGGATCCGCGAACATCGATGAACTCGACCCCGCCTGCGCGGATGCGCCGATCCTGAGAGCAACACGTCAGGCGCGAGTGGATACCGTGATGTCCAACAGCTTCGGGTTCGGCGGCACGAACGCGACGCTGGTCTTTGGGCGCTGCTGATCACGCTGGCTGGCCACCGGTCATGATTGACTGGCGGCTGGCTTGGGTGCAAAGCGTGCGTTCTCGTCCCTTGTGAGTACAGGGGCGGCTTCCCCGACCGCGCAAAACTCCTACCTGCCAACGGGCCTTCGCGCTCGCGCTGGATGACCTGGCGCGAGGTCGCAGACTAACTGGTTTTGAAATGCTCGGCGTGCGGTGTTCGACGCATCTGCGCGTGCAGCTCCGCGGTACGCACGACGCGCCGTTCGATCCAGCGAGCCTAGCTCACGCCTCAGCCAGTGCGCCGGATGCGAGGTTGACCGCCGCTTCGCCGTGCGCCTTCCGCGCAACCATCGCATCCTGGGGGCGATGCACGCCGCTGAGACGGTCACTCGCGCGCGGCCATCCGCGCTCTCCAGCGCAGACGCCTGGGGATGCCTCATTCTAAGAGGCGCAGTTTACGGTGTTGCAGCTGGTCGTCTCGCCGCTAAAGCAGGAAACCGAACGTTGGCCCCTGTGGGTTGCGCTTCGGCCGCGCACAACGCGCAGCGACGAAAGCACGCCCCCTATCTGTCTCTATCCCTGTACTTCCGCCGACGGGGCGTGCGTACGGGCCGCTTATCGTCAGGTTCCCAAGGCTGTCCGGTCCGCTCTTCGATATAGCGGCGCAATAGGCGTCGCACCACCTGGGAGGGCGTAGCGTCTTCTTCGGCGCACAAGCGCTCGAAGACCTCCTTCTTGCGCGGGTCGATCAGGATCGTGAGCCGTGCGGTGCGTTCTTCGATGGGCAAGATCCGCCTCACGCGGTGACAATTGGATGTGCCTTAAATTACAATACAACGCACATCCGCGCAAACCGCCCATTCGACGCGCCGCACGATTCGCACCACCCGCTTCTCGGTCAGGAACACTGCAACAGGCCAGCCGCCCCGTGACGCACGCATTCGCCTCGCCTCTGACCTGGTGTGCTGCGCTACTCACGACGTGGGGCGTGATCGGGTTTGCGGGGCTCCTAAGGCCCGGCAGCATCGCGTTCGCCGGCCGCACGCTGTTCCCGCTCGGCGCGCTCTGCGGCGTCGTCCTCATGGGCGCCGCCGCACTGAGCCTTGATGCGCCCGCCGAGCAGCTGGTACTCGCGATCGGTCTGCCGGACCTGCCGTTGCATCTGCGGCGCGATGCGTTGGCAAGCGTTTTTCTGTTGCTGCTGGGCGCCGCGGCGACAGGCGTGTCGATCTTTTCAGCCGGCTACTTCCGGACCGGCGAAGGCGCGCCTGCGGGCCTGCTGTGTCTGAACTACCACCTGTTCCTCGCCAGCATGGGGTTCGTGCTGCTGGCGGATGACGCGTACAGCTTCATGCTCGCGTGGGAGACGATGGCGCTGTCGTCTTACTTCCTCGTCACGACGCAGCACCGCATCCCCGATATACGCCGCGCCGGCTTTATTTATCTACTGATGGCGCACATCGGCGCGATCTCGATTCTGCTGAGCTTCGGCGTTATGCAGGGCGGCAGCTGGCGATTCACGTTCGATGCGATGCGCAGCGCCGAGCTCTCCCCTGCGTGGGCGACGGTCGCGTTTGCGCTCGCCCTGTTCGGCTTCGGCGCGAAGGCGGGTCTCGCGCCGCTGCATGGATGGCTGCCTGAGGCGCATCCGGCCGCGCCTTCGCCAGTCTCCGCGCTGATGAGCGGCGTCATGTTGAAAACGGCGATTTACGGCGTGCTGCGCGTCACCTTCGACCTGCTGGGCGAGCCGCACTGGCTCTGGGGTCTTGCGCCGTTGATCCTTGGTCTGTTCACAGCGCTCTACGGCGTCGTGTACGCCGCGGCGCAGACCGACATGAAGCGGCTGCTCGCGTACTCCTCGATCGAGAACATCGGCGTCATGTTCACCGCCCTGGGACTCGCGATCATCTTCATCGGCGTGGGCATGAAGGCCCTCGCCGCGCTTGCGCTGATCGCGCTCATGTACCACGCGCTCAATCACGCGTTCATGAAAAGCCTGCTGTTCCTCGGCACCGGCGCGGTCCTGCACGCAACGGGCGAACGCAACCTCGGCCGTCTGGGCGGATTGATTCACCGCATGCCATGGGTCGGCTGGCTCACGCTCATCGGCGCGCTGGCGATCGCCGGCCTGCCGCCATTGAACGGCTTCGTATCCGAATGGCTCCTGCTGCAGGCGTTTCTGTTCGCACATCAGGTGCCCAAGGCGTTCGTGAACATGCTGCTGCCGCTCGGCGCCGCGATGCTCGTGCTGGCCGCCGCGCTCGCCGCCTATGTCATGGTGAAGTTTTATGGCGTGGTGTTTCTCGGCCAGCCGCGCGAGAGCGCGCTGCGGCGCGCGCATGACGCAGGGCTGCTCGAACGCATTGGCCTCGCCTGGCTTGCGCTCGCGTGCGTGCTGCTTGGATTGTTCCCCACGCAGGTGATCGCGCATCTCCAAGCGGTCACCCAGCAACTCGGTTTCGCATCCCTGCCGCTCGCCGATGCGCCTTGGTGGCTGCTGGCGCCGCTCGCCGAACGGCAGGTTTCCTACGCGCCCGTCGTCTTCTTCGCGGCCATCGTGCTGATCGTCGTGCTCGCCGTTTACGGCGTACGGATGTTCTATCATCAGCGCGTGCGTCAGGCGGACGCCTGGGATTGCGGCTTCGGGCGGGTCAACAGCCGCATGCAGGACACCGCCGAAGGGTTCGGCCAACCGATTCGTCACCTCTTTCAGCCGTTCTTCTCCATGCGGCGCGAACTGCCGAGTTCATTTGACGCCCACCCGCGCTATCTCGTGGAGATCAGCGATCGCATCTGGCGCGGGCTGTACGAGCCGCTCGGCGCCCTCATCCAATACGTCGCGAGCCGCGTCGCGTGGCTGCAGCAGGGACGCATCTCCGTCTACCTGCTCTACAGCTTTGCGACGCTCGTCGTCTTGCTGGCGCTGATGCTATGAGCGCTGCCGACTGGCTCGTTCAGGCCATCGGCATTCTCGTCGCGCTAGCCGCGGCGCCGCTGTTCACGGGTTGGGTGAATCAATGCCGCGCGTGGCTGCAAAACCGCTCGGCCCCGAGCGTGCTGCAACCCTACCGCGGCATTCGCAAGCTGTTCCACAAGGACGCGGTGATTGCGGCCAACGCCTCGCCGCTGTTTCGGCTTGCGCCGTACATTGTCTTCGGGGCGATGTTGACGGCGGCCGCCGTGATTCCCGCCCTTGGAACGCGTCTGCCGTTCACGCGCGCCGCGGACACGATCGCGCTGGTCGGACTGCTCGCCGCTGCGCGCGTTTTCCTGTCTTTGGCCGCCATGGACGTCGGCACAGCCTTCGGCTCGCTCGGCGCGCGCCGCGAAATGCTGGTCGGCTTTCTCGCCGAGCCGGCGCTGCTCATGGTCATCTTCGTCGCCTCCCTGATCTCGGCGAGCACTGCGCTGCCCGCCATTTCCGAGCGCATTGGAACGCAGCAACTCGCTATCTATCCGAGCCTCGCCTTCACGGGCGTCGCTTTTGCAATAATCTTGCTCGCCGAGAATGCCCGCATCCCGGTCGACAATCCGGCGACGCACCTCGAGCTGACGATGATCCATGAAGCGATGCTGCTCGAATACTCGGCGCGCCACCTCGCGTTGATGGAGTGGGCGGCGGCGCTGAAGCTGTTCAACTACGCCTGCATCGGCTTTGCGTTGTTCATTCCCTGGGGCATTGCGACCACGCATACGCCTCTCGCGCTCCTCGCCGCGGCATTCATCCTTGCGCTGAAGCTGCTGATCGCCGGCGCGGGTCTCGCGCTGATCGAGACGGTCTGCGCGAAGCTGCGCGTATTCCGGGCGCCGGAGTTTCTCGCGGTCGCATTCCTGTTCGCCGTGCTCGGACTGCTCGTGCATCTGTTGTTGAGGGCGTGAGAATGGCGAGTCTTCCTCTGGATCTGCAGCTGCTGAACGCGTTAGCCGCGCTGCTGCTGCTGTTGTCCTTCGCCATGCTGTCGCAGCGACGGATCGTGACGCTCGTCAATCTGCTCGCCCTGCAGGGCGTGCTGCTCTGCGCAGCGACGCTCCTTCTCGCGTTGCGCACGGGCGCGCACCATCTGTATTTCTCGGCCGCACTGACGCTTGGACTCAAAGTCATCTTTCTGCCCTGGCTGCTGCATCGCTTGATTCGGCGGCTCGATGTGTACTGGGACAGCGAGTCGCTGCTCAACGTCACAGGAACTATGCTGGCCGGGCTCGTGGTCGTCGTGTTCTCGTTCGGGCTTGCACAACCGATTTCCGCACTCGCAAGCACCGCGACGCGCAATACGATCGGCATCGCCGTGGCCGTGGTGCTGCTCGCCTTCATGACGATGATCACGAGACGCAAGGCGATGTCGCAGGTCGTCGGCTTCTTCTCGATGGAGAACGGCCTGTTCTTCGGCGCCATGAGCGCGACCTATGGCATGCCCATGATCGTTGAGTTCGGCGTGGCGCTCGATGTGCTCGTAGCGATGCTCGTCCTCGGCGTCTTTTTCTTCCAGATCCGCGAACAGTTCGACAGCCTCGACCTGCAGCGCCTCGAATCGCTCAAGGAAGCAGGCGAGAGCGCTGAACCGCGCTGACTCACAAGACCAGGCCACCCCATGGAATTCATCCTGCTTCTCGGCGCGCCGCTCCTTGGAGCCGTTACGCTCGGTGTGTTGGGCCATCGGCGGCGGGCGCCGTATATCAACGTCGCCTTCTCTGTCGCGACCTTCCTGGCTGCGTGTGCGCTCACGTTTCGCGTGATCAGAGAGGGGAATCTGCTCGTCGGCTCCGAATGGTTCTTCATCGACGCCTTCAACGTCTTCCTCGTCACGCTGACCGCCTTCGTGGGTCTCACGACCTCGCTGTTCTCGCGGCCGTATATGCGGATCGAGATGGAGCACGGCCGGGTCGGCGCCGCGCAATTGCGGCTGTACCACAGCATGTATCAACTCTTCATGGCGACCATGCTGATCGCGCTGACGACGAACAATCTCGGTCTGCTGTGGGTCGCGATGGAAGCAGCCACGCTGTCGACCGTGCTGCTCGTCACGCTGTATCGCACGGCGGCGAGCCTGGAAGCGGGTTGGAAGTACTTCATCCTGTGCGGCGTCGGCATCGCGCAAGCGCTGTTCGGCACGATTCTGCTGTACTTCGCCGCGGAAAAAATTCTCGGCGCTGAGGGCGTGAGCGCACTGTTGTGGACGCACTTGAACGCAGTCAAGGGCGAGCTCGAGCCAGCCGTGCTGGGGCTTGCATTCGTGTTCCTGCTGGTCGGTTACGGCACGAAGATCGGGCTCGCGCCGCTGCATAACTGGCTGCCCGATGCGCATGCCGAGGGCCCGACGCCGATCTCTGCGGTGCTCTCAGGGTTGCTGCTCAATGTCGCGCTTTACGCCGTGGTCCGCTGCAAAGTGCTCGTGGAAGGTTCGCTGCACTCGAGCGTGCCGAGCCGCATGCTGATGGGCTTCGGTTTGTTGTCGATCGTACTCGCCGCCTTCTTTCTTTGGCGCCAGCGCGACATCAAGCGCTTATTCGCCTACTCGTCCATCGAGCACATGGGCATCATCACCTTCGCGTTCGGCATGGGCGGCGCCGTAGCGAACTTTGCGGCGCTGCTGCACATGACGGTGCATTCGCTGACGAAGTCGGCGATCTTCTTCGCGGTCGGCCACGCGGCGCAGAAGGCGGGAACGCAAGTGATGGACGACATTCGCGGGTTGATCACGCTGAGCCCGACCGTGGGATGGGGGCTAATGCTCGGC
>DATAFY010000355.1:0-7303 GCA_036257205.1 Steroidobacter sp.
GAGATAAAACCAGTCGAGCTCGACTGATGCGGGCGTCAAGCTCAAGTTCGCAGGACCGCCCTGACTGACGACGGGCTGCACGAACGCAAGTGCAAGCAACATCATGAAAACGCTCGCCGCGATGAGACGCGGCGGAAGCATCTTCGCTTTCGGCACTCGTTGCACGTGGATCCACATGAGGAGCAACAGCATCAGCGGCACGCCGATGTGTATGAATACGAGCAGCGAAAAGAAACGATCGTTGACGCTTGACGGATAAATGACGTTGCGCAGGAGGGCGCCGCCGAAACCGGGCAGCCAGCTCAACCATTCGAAGCTGCCGGTGATTACGAATTGAGACAACCTGTCCCATGGCAGCATGTAGCCGTTGACGCCGGAAGCGTAGACGAGCCAGATGAGCGCCACGCCGCTCACCCAGGAGAACCAGCGAAAACCGCGCATGCGGTTGAATGCAAAATAACGGATCATGTGCAGCAGCATCACGACAACCATGGCGTCCGATGCGTATCGGTGGATGCTGCGCAGGATCCCGCCGACGAACCACTGCGAGTGGGTCAGCGCCTCGACGGATGCATGGGCGCCCTCCACGCTCGTGTTGAAAAAAGCGTAGAGGTACAGGCCGCTCGCGGCAATGATCCAGAACAGAAAAAAAGCGATGGAACCGAGATGGTAGAGCGGATTCATCCGCTCCCCGAAGGCGCAATTGAACAGCGCCTCAAGGTGCATGAAGCACCAGCGCAACAACATTTGCAGCTGCGCAATCATGAAGAGGCTCGCAGCGCGCCCGTAGGAGAAACGAGGTGCGCGCGGCGCATCGACCGCACGACGACCACGATGAATAGAACGCCTCCGACGATCGCGATGAGGCCGCCAAGCCCCATCAGACCCATGCCCACCTTCTCGCTTGCGCTGCTCAGCACCTGCTCGGCGCCGGCGACCTTACGCTGCACGCCGTAGCCGCCGGACCAGACGAGCCCGATGATGTGCATCAGCTGTCCTACCCCGTAGACGATTGGCTGCCAGCTCGCCAGCCGTCCGGTTGGCGCACGATATCCGAGCTGCGGCAGGAGGTGATAGACGAGTCCCATCAGGGCGAGCGTCACGCCCACGATGCTGCCGTGATAATGCGCCGGAATCTTCACGTTGTTGCCGCTGATGAACACGCCGATGACGCCCCCGGCTGCGAACAACAGCACTGAGACCACGAGGGCAGCCTGCAAAGGCGCCTGTGCGTCCGCGACCCGCTTTCGCGTAACGAGCGCAATGGCGACGGCGAGGCTAATCGGCAGAATGGACAAGCCGCCGCCGAAGCGCATCGCCCACGTGTGCATATAGCGGTGCTCGACGGAGGCGATGTCGTGAGCGAGGTAAGCGTACGGAGTGATGAATACGCTCGCAAGCGCAAGCGCGAACAACAACAGCGTCACTCGGGGACTCAGCGGAACGCGCGCGCCGGCGGCGCTCGCGAGCCACAGCCAGCCGACGAGCATCAGCAACGTCCACGTGAACTGTAGTGCGTGACCGCCGCCCCAGAACAGAATTTCGTAATAGGCCTTGCCGCCGAGACCAGCCGGCATCGCCGTGACGGACCAGCCGAACGCAATCAGCGCGACGGCCATCGCGACCACACTTGCGTTCAGACCGAAACGCAGTGCGCCGCCGCCCTCAAAGCTCACTCCGATCTTCGGGGCGGTGAGCAGGCTGCGCAACACGAGCACCGCGACGCCAGCTGCGAACACCAGCAGCCCGGCGATGAACAGGGGGTTGTCGAGGACGGGAATGTAGTTCGCCATGATGGCCTCTCCGCGCCCGAGAAACGGGGCAAGCGCCATCAGCAGCGCCCCACTGCCGCACAGCCCTAGCGCCGACCACGCCCAGATCAGGCCTCGCGATGAGCCGTTGACGCTCCAGAGCAGACCAGCCAGCGCGACGAACCACACCAGCACTGACAAATCGACGTGCACGACGAGAGCGAGGCGGAAAAAGTCTGCGACCGGGAACCATTCGTTTACGACCGGCGTGCGCGATAGCACCAGCAGGACGGCGAACAATCCAGACCCCATCAGCGCCGCAAGGCCCATCCAGAGCCATCCGCGCGCGAGCCTGCGCTGCGCGCCCTGGGGGACGGCCAGTAAATAATCGCTCGACCACCGGGGAGCGCGTTCGACAAGAGAGACTGGGAGTGATTCGGCTGTGCTGTTCATAGGAGCGTGATTCCCCCCTGCTCCGGGTGAAAGTCGATCACCAGGACTTGCGCCGGGCGCAACGTGATGGTTTCGGTGCGTTCGAAATCGAAGCCGCTCGCACGCGAGCTGTCCCGCAGGCGCACGGCGAGCTGGTGCCTTCCCGCCGCCACCTCGAGTCTGCGGTAAACCGAAGCGGCTCCGTCGTTCGAAACGCCCGTGGGTTCGGCGACTTCGCGCAGCGCAAGCGCGCCGTCGACATCCACTTCGACAATGATTGGCGCGCGCTCGCGGGGACAGTCCATGGGTGCGCGCATGTTCGGTGGAAGTTTCGCGAGCTCTTCCGGCGGAACCGTGCGGCATTCCTGCAGCCGCTTGCCATGGTGAATGAAGCTCAGTTTAATCAGCGCGCGCTGCGGACCCAGATGTTCATACGTGGGCCAGCGCGAGAATGCGCCGATGAAGATTGCGAACGCCGCGTACAACAGCGCCTGCCCAAGCCACGCGCGTGCCTGTCTCATGACCGCTGCTCCCGTCCTGACTGCGCCGTTACGGACCCGCCGGAGCAGCCGTCTGCGCCGCTTTGCAGCGCTTTGATTGCAGCTCGCAAATATTCTTCCTGGCCGCGACCCGCCCACCTGATGCACACGCGATCGCGGACGCCTGTGCGCAGGTGCGGCTCGCGCGCGCCGCTCAGGCGCTCCTCTGTCCATCGCTGGCCGAGTCGAAACTCACACGCGCCCTCGCCGCACCCCGTCACGAGCACCGCGGCCGCGCCTCTGCGCAGGGAGTACTCGATGAAGGACGGAGGCAGCATTGCCGTGCAGATGAGGCTGAACGTCGCCACCTGAGCGCCAGCAAGCGCACTCACGCGCGCGCCGCGGTCGCAGCCGAAGACGACGATGCAGCCCTCGCTCGACGGGCTTGCGAGGCGCCGCTCGAGCTCATCCCGTAATACGCTGATGCGCGCCTGCGGCATTTCGACGCCGCTGACGAGATCCCGGGTGCTGCGGAACGGCGTCGCAGACGGACACGCGCCGACACAGATTCCGCAGCTGGCGCACAGATCGCTCTGCACCTGTGCGATGCGCGCCCCCGGCCTCATGCTCGGGTGCGCCTGCATGGTGATGGCCGCGTATGGACAGTCCTCGAAGCAGTATCCGCAGCCGTTGCAGTTTTCGGCATTGACCTGCGCCGTCTTCTCGACTTTGACGCGAGTTGCGAACGGCGTCGCGAGCAAAACCAGCACAGCCGCCCCGAACACCGCCCATACGAAGCCCGGCGAAGTTGCATACATGAGCGGATGCACGAACAGCAAAACCCAGTCGAGCGCCAGGACGGTCGGCGTCGTTGCGAGATCGGCCGCGCCCTGACCGACGATCGGCGCCGCCGCTGCGAGCGACAATAGCGCGCCGCATACGCCGATCGTCAGAGCTCGCGGCGGGAACACCTGTGGCCGCGCAAGACGCTGGACGTGAAACCACAGTCCGAACAGCAACGTCAAGGACACGCCGATATGCACGAAGATGAACAGCGAGAACAGGCGCGCGCTCACCGCGTCGGCGCTCGCAAAATTTCGCGTAAGGTCGATTCCGAAGACCGGCAGCCAATCGAGCCACTCCGCTGTTGCGAGCGCAGAGAACTGGGCGAGGCGATCCCAGCTCAACCAGAAGCCGCCGACCCCGGAGGTTTGCGCAAAAACAAGCAGCGGCACGCCGGTGAGCCAGGCGTAGCGACGAAAGCCCGTGAACCGGCCCAGCACCCACTCGCGCAATAGATGCGCAAGAATGATGAGGATGAAAGCGTCGGCGGCGTAACGATGCACGCTGCGCAGTACGCCGCCCAGCGCTGGCTGCTCGAGCGTGAGTTGCTCGATGGATCGATAGGCGCCTTCCGCAGACGTATCCAGGACCGCGTACAGATAAGCGCCGCTCACCGCGAGCATAAAGAAGAACAGCGCCGCAAGCGCGCCGAGGTGACGCAGCGGGTTCCCGCTGCCGCCGAATACGCCGTCGAAACCTCGCTCGCAACGACTCCACGCAGTCAGGGCGCAACGGCGCGCGATGTTCACGCATCACTCCGACGAGCGCCGTCGCAGTAGACGGCGCATACGCCATTCCGTCAGCGCGAACCACAGCATAACGGCCGCGAAGGTAACGCCGCCTGCGATCTCGAGCGGCAGCGTGTAATCGACCCGATATTTCCCGGTCTCTGGATCGTAGACCGAGCACAGGATGCGCACGCGATCGAGGATGTCCGCGAGCGTCGCGCCATGCTCGATAAATGCGCCTGTCAGCAACTGCTTCAGCGGTTCGCCTAGCGCGGCTGCGTTGAAGCGATCGCCGTACACTTGACGGCGAATCCGTCCTTGCGCATCCACGATCGTGACCTGCAGGGTGTGATCGAAGCCTGCAGGCGTTGCGACGTAACTGAACCCGAAGTCCCGAGCGAGCGCGGGGACATCCTCAGCGCGCGGACTCAAGAACTCCCAGTTGGGGTCATTGATCCGCTGCTGCGCTGCGAACGCTTGCAGCGCAGTCGGGGTATCGGTCGGCTGGTTGAACCCGATGCTGATGATGTTGAACTGTGTGGGGCCGAACCGATCGCGCATGGATGCGATCGCATTGTGGAGAGCGACGGTGCTCGTCGGGCACACATGGAAACAGCCCGTGTAAATGAAATTCACCAGCAGCGGTTTGCCGCGATAGCTCGACAGCCTAATCGGCCGGCCTTGTCGATCCAGCAGGGTGTAATCGCCGGGCGCAGCGTTGATCACGGCCTGACTCGCGCGCAGCGCGGCTTGCTGATCCAGCGCCGGCGCCGATGCGTGTGCACCCAGCGCGCACAGGCTCAGCAGACCCAGCAACAGCGAGAAGCGATGGACCATGACGTCACTGTAGCAGCGCATCGGCGTACGCCGCCGCGAGCAGCACGCTCAACTGCACCAGGGAGGCGTGGAACGCGCTCATGGCGTTTGCACGGCCGGGCGATCGTGCGAGCCGCCACGCTCTCAGGACGAAATACAGGCTGCCGAGCGCGGCGCCTAGCAGGTAAACGGGCCCGGCCCCGTAAAACGCTGGGAGCACAGAAGCGACGGCGAGCGCGACTGTGCTGATGAACACGACGCGCGCCGCGCGAGCGGACCCGATCACAACCGGCAACATCGGTACGCCGGCTGCCGCATAGTCCGCCTCATTGGCGATTGCCAGGCTCCAGAAGTGCGGCGGCGTCCAGAGGAACAACACCAGCGCGAAGAGCGTCGGCAACGCCCCGAGCGTCGGATCGACGGCGGCCGCCCCTGCGAGCACCGCGAAACTGCCCGCCAGTCCCCCGATGACGATGTTGAGCCAGCTGCGTCGCTTCAGCCAGACCGTATAGACGACCGCATAAAAAAAAGCGCCTAGGAATACGAATGCCGCCGCGACCCCGTTCAGGACATAGGCAGCCAATGCAACGGCTGTCAGCAACAACGCCCCGATCAGCGCGAGCCATGCGGGGCTGCGGGGCAGCGCGCCCGTGACGAATGCACGTTGGCGCGTACGGACCATCAGCCGATCGCCTTCATGCTCGAAAT
The DNA here is from genome assembly GCA_036257205.1 of Steroidobacter sp. Classification (GTDB taxonomy): domain Bacteria; phylum Pseudomonadota; class Gammaproteobacteria; order Steroidobacterales; family Steroidobacteraceae; genus Steroidobacter. Next base: position 5,758 of record DATAFY010000355.1, read on the forward strand.
ACTGATTGAACGCACCCGCGCTGGCCGATGCGATCAGCACCGAGACGGCCAGCGCGAGCACTGCTTCGAACCCAAGGGGCGGACCCGGCGTGACGGCGAGCCCGATCAGGGCCGTGATCGTGATGAGTACGCCGATGCGCAATTTGAACAACCCGAGCACGTCGCGCGCCAGTTGTATTGCGCTTCGCTCGTTGTACGCGCCTATCGTCGTGCTCATGTTCAGTGCTCACTGCGCGCCGGGCGGAGCCGCCAGCAGTGAGCCGCAGAAGTGCGCCTCCTATCTGGGTCTACCCGCAACCGGCAACCGCTACCCGCTTACTTTTCGTCAGCTCAGGCCCCACAACGTGGACAGATATTTCCAGTTGATGAAGTAGTAGAGAACGAACGCGACGAGGAAAACCATCGCGAGCGTAAACGTACCCGGCGCGGCGAAACCCAGCGATCCGTGGCTCTGAACGACAGCCGCGGGCGTCGTCGGCGGGACAGGCGTGGCCTTTTGGGTCTCAGAGCCCGCATCGAGCCGCTTGCCCCACAAGATCGAGCCCACCGTGACGTAGATATAGATCGCGCCGCCGGCGATGGCGGCGAGGCCGGCGATGGCGACGAGGCCCATCATGAGGTACGCCGCGCCCGGCCATTCATACGCCATCGCGACGCCGGTGAACGCCATATCCCAATGACGGCGCGAAACACCCAAGGTCCCGGCGCCCATCATGACAAGACAGAAGAAGTACATCGAGAAGCCGAACAGGTACGGCTGCCACTTCGCCAATTTGGGCGCAACCATCTCCCGCCTGAACAGCACGGGGATGAGATAGTACGTGAGCGCCATGAACGTCAGCGTCGTGCCGACGACGACCGTCGCGTGGAAATGGCCCGGCACGTAGATCGTGTTGTGAATGATCATGTTGAGCTGCTCCGTGCCCATCATTACGCCCGAAATTCCGCCCAGGAATCCAAAGCCCAAGATCGAGATGAACACGCCGGAGAACACCGGGTTGCCCCACGGCGCCTTGCGCAGCCACTCGAACAGTCCTTTGGTGAATCCCTTCTGCCGCTGGGCGACTTCCATCGCCCCGGGAATGGTGAGGCCATGGATCATCGACGCGAGCACGGCGAAGTACATGAAATAGCTCGTGTTGACGACTTTCCATTCTGTGCTCATGCCAGGATCGGCCAGCAGGTGATGCGCGCTCGCGAGTTGCAGGAAGAGGATGTAGAGCAGGAACGCCCCGCGGCTCACACGCTCGGACATCGGCCGCGCCCCGAACGCGATCGCGGCGACGAGGTACCACACGGAGATGTGCGTTGCTACGTTGATCTGCTGGGAGGAGTGGCCGAACGCCCACCAGATCGTCCGGTACATGAGCGGGTCCACATTCTGCACCACGCCGATCGACATGAGATACGTGGGAATCAGAATGATCGCTCCCGAGGCAATCGTGAACACGGCGATGATGCACGCGGTCACGGCCCCGAAGGTCACGAGCGGCACGGATCCTTGGTACGTCTTTTCGCGTTTGGCGACAACCAGCGTTCCGAGGAA
>DATAFY010000373.1:0-2159 GCA_036257205.1 Steroidobacter sp.
GAGGGCCAACCCGGGAAAATTTCTCCGATATTTTTCGTCCTGTTCTGCGTTCTTTGCGTTCTTTGCGGTTGGCTAATGTCTTCTTGCTGATCGCGCCGCCGCATCATTTCATCGTCGGCATCACGTACTCGGAGCCGCCGACGCCAGTCGGCCAGCGTGACGTGACGGTCTTGAGGCGTGTATAGAAGCGCACCCCGTCCGGGCCGTGGACGTGCAGATCGCCGAAGAGCGATCGCTTCCAACCGCCAAAGCTATGAAACGCCATGGGAACGGGTATCGGCACGTTCACGCCGACCATGCCTGCCTGCACTGAATGGCAGAACGTGCGCGCGACGTCGCCATCGCTCGTGAAGATCGAGGCGCCATTGCCGAATTCGTGGTCGTTGACGAGCTGCAACGCCGCATCCAGCGTGGGCGCACGCACGACGATGAGCACAGGTCCGAAGATCTCTTCCCTGTAAATTCGCATCTGCGGCTGCACCTGGTCGAACAGCGTGGCGCCCAGATAGAACCCGCTCTCGTGGGCCGTCACTTTCTGATTGCGTCCGTCGACGATCAGCGCAGCGCCTTCCCTGACGCCAAGATCGATGTAACCCTTCACGCGATCCCGGTGCTCGCCCGTGACGAGCGGCCCCATTTCAACTCCCTCGCCTGTTCCCGGTCCGACTTTCAGCCCCGCAATCAGCGGCTTCAGTTCATTGATGAGACGATCGCCCGCGTCGCCGACTGCGACCGCCACCGAGATCGCCATGCAACGCTCTCCGGCCGAGCCGTACGCCGCGCCCATTAGCGCCTGCGCCGCGAGCTTCGGATTCGCGTCGGGCATCACGACCATGTGGTTCTTCGCGCCGCCGAGCGCCTGCACGCGTTTGCCATGCTGCGCGGCCGTCTCATATACATGTCGGGCAACGGGGGTCGAGCCGACGAAGCTCAGCGCTGCAACGTCGGGGTCCGTGAGCAGCGTCTCGACCGTTTCGCGATCGCCGTTCACCACATTGAGAACGCCAGGCGGCAAGCCCGCCTCGCTCAACAGTTCGGCGAGTCTAAGGCCGCACGAAGGGTCCTTCTCCGACGGCTTGAGCACGAACGTGTTGCCGCAGGCGATGGCGATCGGGAACATCCACATTGGGACCATCGCGGGGAAGTTGAACGGTGTGACGCCCGCGCAAACGCCGACCGGCTGACGCAACGACCAGCTGTCGATGCCGCGTCCGACGCTGTCGGAGAACTCGCCCTTGAGCAGTTGCGGAATTCCGCAAGCGAACTCCACGACCTCGATTCCGCGCGTCACCTCACCACGCGCGTCCGACAGCACCTTGCCGTGCTCGCTCGTGATGATGCGGGCGAGCTCATCGATATGCTCATCCAGCAGCGCCTTGAAACGAAACAGCACACGCGCGCGCTGCAGCGGAGGCGTCTGCGACCAGGCGGGGAGCGCATTGCGCGCAGCCTTGATCGCGGCGCGCGTTTCCTCCGCCGACGCGAAGCTCACGTGCGCCGTCACGCGGCCGGTGGACGGATCGAAGACGACCCCGGATCTCGCCGATGCGCCGGCGAACGGCTTGCCGTCGATGAAATGGTGCACTGTGGGTGTCTGACGCGCGGCCGCAGCGGCGTGTGTGCTCATGGTCAAAACTCTCCTCAGCCTCTGCAGTCTTCGCCGCTATGGAGCCTCTGCAAAAAGAAACGGGACAGGATGACAAGATAAACAGGATGCACAGGATTTCCAAAGGAATTCCCCTCTTTCATCCTGTTAATCCTGCAGATCCTGTCGAAGCCTTTTCCTCCTCGGCATGATATTTCGTCTCGCTGCGCGCAAATGCGCCGGCAAGCAGCGGGGACGTCAGCGCGCGCGTTACACTTCGGCGTCCGGAATGACGGCGGTCGCCTCGATCTCCACTCTCGCCTGCGCTTCCATGAGCGCGACCACCTGCACGACCGACATGGGCGGATAGCAGCGACCCATGATCTCGCGATAGGCGGCGCCGATGTCTTTCAACTGCGCGTAATAGTCGTCACGGCTCGTGATGAACCACGTCAGGCGCACGATGTGCTCAGGTCTGCCTCCCGCCTCGGCGAGCACCGCGACAATGTTCGCGAGCGCCTGGCGCACCTGCTCGCTCAAGCGTTCGCTGACGATCTGCTGCTGCGCATTCCAG
>DATAFY010000397.1:0-8245 GCA_036257205.1 Steroidobacter sp.
GACGGCAACAGCGACATGAAGCGGCCCGAGTTCGCGCTCGCCGACGGCAACAGCGACATGAAGCGGCCCGAGCTCGCGCTCGCCGACGGCAACAGCGACATGAAGCGGCCCGAGTTCGCGCTCGCCGACGGCAACAGCGACATGAAGCGGCCCGAGTTCGCGCTCGCCGACGGCAACAGCGACATGAAGCGGCCCGAGCTCGCGCTCGCCGACGGCAACAGCGATATGAAGCGGCCCGAAGTTACGTTGAGTTTCAGCGAACTACGGCTCACAGAAAAGATGGCGGCGGGCTTCGCGCCGCTTGTGAATGGTTGACCCAGCATCGAGTGGAGATACGAACATGAAATCTCACGTAGCTTTGGCCATCGGCCTCTCTCTGATGATCAGCACCGCTGTCGCAGGCTCATTCCTGTTTGCTGCAGACAGATCCGGCGACGGCGTTGCACCGGCGCAGCCAATGCAACACGATTTAGGTCCTAAGCCGACGCCGGAAACGATCGCCATGTGGCGAGTTACGGCGGCTTCGACTGAGTACGTCGCGCCGAAAGTTCCGCTCTGAGCGGGAGTCATGCAGCAAGGCCCGCCAACCGCGGCGTGTCTTGCTGCGGATTCGGCTTCCCCGGGTGGTCAGCCGCGAGTCGCGCCCAGCGCTGCGCTCGGGAGTTCGAACTTGCGCAATTCGTCGCTCAGTCCCAATCGCGAACTGTTCGTGCTCAAGGAGGGGGTGCTGTCAACGTTTAAGCGAGTCAGCACGAATCCCCGTGACTAGCAGATCCGCTTCCCGCCCACATTGCATGAACATCGAGGCCAGCGTCTGATACGCGTCGCCTCCAACCGGCTCGCTGCGGCGCGATCCCGTGCGCTAAGTTATTGTGCATGAAGGGGATTCGGCAGACGCAACGGGCGCAATCGATGCGCGCGACCTGCCCCGAATCAGCATTCTGTTAGACTCGCGCCCCTCCGGCAGACGCCAACACAGCAATTAAGCATCCCAAGTGAGCTGACGCGGGCTTTCTCGGCTCATGCTCACAAGGCTCGAGCCTCACGCCTACTCCATGCTTCGCTCTGAGATCTCTTTCCCGTCAAAGGACGCCGAATTGCGCGAAGACGTGCGCATGCTCGGCGCGTTGGTCGGAGAAGTGATCCGAGAGCAGGGCGGCGACATCCTGTTCGACATCGTGGAACGCGACCGGCAGGCGGCGATTGCGCGACGCAATGGTGATCCGCAAGGCGCGGCCGAGTTGAGCGCGCGCACGCGCGACATGCCTCCCGCGCTGGCGCGCGATCTCGTAAGGGCGTTCTCCACCTGGTTCCATGTGGTCAACATGGCCGAGAAAGTCCACCGCATTCGCCGACGTCGCCAATACCTCAATGAGGGCGGCCGGCAGCCCGGCGGGATTCTGGACGCGCTGATGAAGCTCAAGGAGAAGGGACTTGAGCTGGCCGACATTCGCCGGCTGATGCTGGAGATGTGGATCGAGCCGGTGTTTACAGCGCATCCCACCGAATCGACCCGGCGCACGATCCTTCGTAAGCAACAGTCCATCGCGCAGCTGCTGCTCGGGCGTCTCGGGCCGTCGCGGACTGCGGCCGAGACGCGGAATATCTGGAATCGCATTCGCAGCGAAATCACTACGGGCTGGCAGACCGCGGAGAATTCGCGCGAGCGATTGACCGTGGCTGATGAGCGCGAGCATGTCCTATTCTTCATCGCCGAGGTGCTCTACAAGATCGTGCCGATCTTCTACGAGGAGATCGAAACCGCTCTCGAACAGATCTACGGCGCCGCCGCCCAGGACTTCGAGCTGCCGGAGATCATTCGGTTCGGTTCCTGGGTCGGCGGCGACATGGACGGCAACCCCGATGTGCATGCAAAGACGATCCGTGAAACGATCGCGCGCCACCAGCAGATTATCGTCAACCAGTACTTTCTAGAATGTCAGGCGCTGTGCGAGACGTTGTCGCAAAGCGCCACCCGTATCGGCATTTCGAGCGCGCTGCAGGCCCGCATAGATGAGTACATGGCGCTCTTGCCGTCTGCCGGGAGCCTGTCTCCGGCGCGCCGTGACCGTATGCCGTACCGCGTGTTTTTAGGACAGGTGATGGAAAGACTGCGCGCGACCTACGACGGACGAGCGAATCACTACGAGACAGCGGGCGAATTTCTCGCGGACCTGAATCTCATGGCTGGGAGCCTGCGCGAGAACAAAGGTGAGCACGCCGGCCTCTTCCAGGTGCGCCGGCTCATTCGTCGGGCGCGCACATTCGGCTTTCATCTCGCCACGCTGGATGTGCGTCAGAACGCCGCCGCTCATCGCAGCGTCATCGCGGCCGGTCTTGGCGATCCCAAATGGGAGCAGCGCAGCGCGGCGGAGCGCGCGGCGCGTCTGCGAGACGCGCTCGAGCGCGACGAAGGACCCGTCAACGTGCTCGATGCGAGCGGCAAACGCAGTCTGTGGGTGCTCGAAGCGCTGGCGCATTGCCGGCATCGGTACGGTCCTGATGCGATTGGCCCCTACGTTGTCAGCACGACGCGCGGCGTTGACGACGTCCTTTCAGTGCTCGTGCTTGCGCGTTGGGCTGAGACGTCGGACCGTCGCTCGGGCGACGTGCCGGCGGACGTGGCGCCGCTGTTCGAGTCGGCCGAGGCGCTCGCGCGCTGCGGCGAGGTCATGACCGAACTGTTCAATGAACAGACTTATCGGCGTCACCTGCTGGGGCGGGGCAATCACCAGTACGTGATGCTTGGATACTCCGCCAGCAATAAAGAGAGCGGAATCGTGACGTCCCGCTGGCTGCTTCGGCAGGCCCAGGAGAAGCTTTTTACCGCTGCGGATCACGCGGGCGTCGATTTGACGCTGGTCCATGGGCAGGGCGGCGGCGCCGATCGCGGCGGCGGGCGCGCGGAAGTCATCGTACGCAGCGGCCCTGACGGCGCGCGGCGGGGACGCCTACGAATGACGGAACAGGGCGAACTGATCAATGAGAAGTACGGCTTGCGGCCGATTGCCTTGCGCGTTTTCGAGCAGGCTTTCAATGCGCTCTCTCTGGCGAACACAGGTGTGACTCCGCCGGAGCGGGTCGAGCCGCACTGGCGTGAGGCGATGGACGTGTTGGCCGGCGAGAGCGCTCGCGTGTATCGGGCCGTCGTCTACGATGATCCTGCGTTTTACGAGTTCTTCCGCCAGGTGACGCCGATAGACGTGATCGAACGGATGCAGATCGGTTCGCGTCCCACCACGCGCGTTCAGTTTGCGGGAGTCGCGGGGTTACGTTCGATTCCATGGCAGAACGCGTGGTCTCAGTGTCGGTATATGCTGCCGGGATGGTTCGGGGCCGGCAGCGCGCTCGCGCTCGCCAGCCGCCGCCTGGGCGATGAGCTTCTGGCGCAGATGTATGCCGAGTGGTTCTTCTTCTCCAACCTGATAGATGAAATCGAGCTCGCGTTGGGGCGGGCCGATCTCGGCATCGCCGCTGCGTACGACGCACTCGTCGATGATGAGCATCGACGGTTCGTCCCCGTGCTGCGCGAGGAGTACGAGCGCACGCGCGCGGAGGTGTTGAAGCTGCGCGGCTGCGCCGAGCTCCTCGACCGAGAGGGTACGATTCAGCGCTCAATCATCCTGCGCAATCCCTATATCGATCCGATGCATCTGATCCAGGTGGACATGCTGCGCCGCTGGCGTGAAGGCGGGCGTGAAGACCGCGAGGCGCTTGCAGCGCTGCTCGCTTCGGTAAGCGGGATTAGCCAGGGATTGCAGGGCGCGTAATCGCTTGTAAGCAGCCGCTGAGCGGAATTATTCGACTGCACACACGCGTTTTCGGGTCATCCTTCTGCCCAGCGGCTGCGCGGGTAAGGCGTCAGCCAGTTCAGAACCAGCTCATACCCGGCGTCTTTCAGGCCTCTCAAGGGCTGTCGTCCAAGTACGAAATCGGAGTGCCTCCGAGGTTGTCCTATCCATCCGCGTGTGCTTACGGCAATATTCACGCCCGCATGTTCCTTTCGCCCAGGCTGACCTCGTGACCAAGACTCGTCAGAACGCGCCGCAACAGCGGCCTTCAACTCGCGCCGCATCACCGTGGCTCTCGATCACTCGTAACGGCTCGAGTCTCAACGTCGAAGACTTTCTCACGTTCAGGATTACGCGCCTGTCCAATGCGTTGCGCACGAATCTCACGAAGCGCTACCTGGAGGAGTTCGGTCTCAGCCTGCCGGAATGGAGACTGCTAGCGCTGGTCGCTCGGTTCGCTCCCTTACGTTTTTCCGAAGTGACGAGCCGCAGCAGTATGGACAAGGGACAGGTCAGCCGCACGCTGCGCGTAATGGAAAAGCGCGGGCTCACGAAACTGAAAGTGCTCCGCGGATCGCGCGCCGTGGAGGCCCTGGCCGCTCCGGTGATGGTGTCCATCACGCCGAAGGGCAGAGCGTTGTATCGCGCCGTGCTGCCAGTCGCCCGCCGTCGTCAAGCCGAATTGCTTCTGAGCTTGAACGCTAAGGAGCGTGCAGCGCTCTATGCGGTGCTGGACAAACTGTTCGCCACCATCGGCAACGACGCGCTCGCAGACGAATGCGAGTAGAGGCCGCGAAGTTCGCCTGTGCAACCCTCGGCGCCGCGGTGCCTCTCCTTGGTTGCCGCCGCTAGGCGCGCAGCAACTCAGTCGATTCTCCGCAACGCTGCCGAATTGCCGCGTTCACCGTATTCAGCAGCAGGCACGCGATCGTCATCGGTCCTACGCCGCCTGGAACGGGCGTGATCGCGGCGGCGCGTTCCGCGGCGGCCGGGAAATCGACGTCCCCGACGAGCTTGCTCTTCCCGCCGGCGAGCTCAACCCGGTTGATGCCGACGTCGATCACCACGGCGCCCGGGCGAATCCACTCGCCCGCGACGGCTTTGGGGCGGCCAATGGCTGCCACGAGTATTTCGGCTTCGCGACACAGAGCGGCCAGATCGCGCGTCTTGGAATGCGCGATTGTTACCGTGCAGTCTTGCTGCAGCAGCAGGTGCGCCATCGGCTTGCCTACAATGTTCGATCGACCGACGACCAGAGCCCGCTTTCCCGCCATATCGGCGAGTACGCTTTGAATCAGAATGAGGCAGCCAAGCGGCGTACAAGGCACCGTCGCCGGCTCGCCGAGCGCGAGCCGGCCGGCGTTGAGTGCATGAAAGCCGTCGACGTCCTTCGCAGGATCGATCGCGGCGAGGACTCGTGCGCTGTTCAGGGCTCTTGGCAGCGGAAGTTGCACTAGAATTCCGTGGACGTCTGCTCGCGCGTTGAGTTCGCGCACCAATGCGATCAGATCGGCCTCGCTTGTGCTCGCCGGCAGCCGATGATCGAAGTGCTGGATTCCTCCCTCCTGCGCTTGTCGCGTCTTGCTCGCGACGTACACCTGGCTCGCGGCGTCCTCGCCAACCAGCACGACCGCAAGTCCCGGACGTACGCCTTGGGCGGCGAGCTCTGAGCATTTTTGCGCAATTCGCCCGCGAAGCCGTTGCGCCATAGCGCGGCCATCAATGGTCTGTGCGGCCAATGCAGATCTCCTGACAGGGTCCGAAGCGCTATTGTGAGCGCGTGACGCCGAGGCGTGAAGACTAGAGCGATGCGGCGCGTTCACTCGGCGCAGCTATACAGGTCTCGGTGGGTTTCACGAAGAACATTCTTCTGTACTTTCCCCATCGCGTTGCGCGGCAGGTCGGCCGCAAACAGGATCCGCTTCGGCAGCTTGAATTTCGCGAGTCGCCCCTGCAGCGCCGCGCGTATCGACGCTTCAGTGAGATTGGCCGCGCTTTGCGTTACCACAATCGCGGTCACGCCCTCGCCGAGGTCCGGGTGCGGCGCTCCTATAACGGCGCTTTCGACCACTCCCGGCAGCGCGTCGATTTCGGTCTCGATCTCGATGGGATACACGTTGTAGCCGCCGGTAATAATCAGATCCTTGCTGCGCCCGACGATGTGCACGTAACCGCGTTCGTCGATCCTGCCGAGGTCGCCTGTGACGAAGAAGCCGTCTTGCCTGAACTCAGCGGCGGTTTTCTCGGGCATAAGCCAGTAACCGCAGAACACGTTCGGACCGCGAATCTCGATCATGCCGATAGACTTCGGCGTCGTAAGCGGTTCCCCGCTCTCTGGATCGGTGATGCGCAACTGCACGCCGGGAAGGGGCGGTCCGACCGAACCGGCAATGCGTTCGCCATCATAGGGATTGGATGTGTTCATGAGCGTCTCGCTCATGCCGTAGCGCTCCAAGATGGCATGGCCCGCGCGCGTCTGGAACTCACGGTGCGTTTCGGGCAGCAACGGCGCCGAACCCGAAATGAACAGACGCACATGTTGCGTTTGCTCGCGGGTCAATCCTGAGTGCTGCAGCAGGCGCGTGTAGAACGTCGGCACGCCCATCATGACGGTTGCCTTCGGCAACATCCGAATCACCTCGTCTGCATCGAACTTCGGCAGAAACAGCAGCGAGGCGCCCGCCGCGAGCACGGTGTTGATTGCGACGAACAGCCCGTGCACATGGAAAATGGGCAACGCGTGCAGCAGCACATCGCTCGCGGTGAAGCGCCACGCTTGCGCAAGCGTGAGCGCGTTGGAGCTCAGATTGCCCCGCGTGAGCATGGCGCCCTTCGCCCGCCCTGTCGTGCCGGAGGTGTATAAGAGCGCGGCAAGCCCTGACGGCGCATGTGCGGCGCCCAGCGGCTCGGCGGGTTCGGGCGGCGCGACCAACGAGGTCTCGCCAGCCGCATCCATCGTCTCGACGCCGCACGCGCCTGCGATGGCCCGCACTCGTTCGGCTTCTTGAGGTCGCACGACAGCGAGTACGGGCCCTGCATCGCCCAGGAAATATTCAAGCTCCTTCAGGGTGTAAGCGGTATTCAGGGGCACAAACACAGCGCCGGTCGCAAGACACGCGAGATAGAGCGCGATCGCCTCGGGCGACTTGTCGATCTGCGCGACAATGCGCTCCCCCGCAGCAACGCCGCGCGTCCTCAGGGCCGCCGCAACCTGAGCGGTTTTGTTCGCAAACTCTCCATAGGTGATCACACGTCCGCGGCTTGTGCTCATGAAAACCCGCTGCGGGTCGCATCGCGCGATCGTGAACAGCCATTCCGAGGGCGCGCCCTGCGCTGGCAGAGAAGTCGACATAGGCAACCTTCTTGAGCAGTCTGAATGCTGGCCGACGCAACTTTGTCGAGCCATGGCGGTGGAGCGCGTGATGGGATCGGCCAGGCTGCAACATCCATCGCCCAGCGATGATAGTGAGAAATCACATGCGAGCCCAATCCGGGCGTGGTGAAGCCGGCCGGGACGCAGCGCCGAACTGCCGGCCGATTAGTCCCAGTGAGAACTCAGGTTGCGCCGTCTGGCGCGCTTTTCCGCGTACATTGCCGCGTCTGCGCGCGCGATCAGTGCATCGATGTCGTCGTCCTCGGCAATGTCGACCAGGGTGGCGCCAATGCTGAGGTCCAGAACGTATGGCCGCGCAGAAGCGACGTTAAAGTCAGCGAGATGTTGACGCAGCCGAGCGCGCAATGCCTCGACGTCGCGCGCAACGTGGGCGAGCGCGACGAACTCGTCTCCCCCGAGCCGCCCGACGATGTCCGAGTCCCGGAATGTCTGCCGCAACACGTGTGCAGCGTCGCGCAACGCCTGGTCGCCCGCGAGATGTCCGTACGTATCGTTTACCTCTTTCAGTCCGTTTAGATCCATGAAGAACAACCCGAGCGCGTGCTGTTCGCGTTTCGCTACTTTCAAGGCCTGCTGCGCCAGTTCGAGAAAGCCGCGGCGATTTTTCAGTCGCGTCAGCTCGTCGACCAGCGACAGCGTCTGCATGCGCTCGGCGCTAAGTCGCAGCGCCTCCTCGCGCTCCTGCATGGCCACATCGGCTCGATGCTTATGGATGGCAACCTCAATCGCACAGCGCAGATCGGCTTCTTGGAACGGCTTCAGAATATAGCCGAGAGGGTCGGCGGATACGGCGCGCTGAATCGTTCTCGGGTCGCTATGGCTGGTGAGAAAGACGACGGGCGCGCCTGTCCGCTCATGAATCCGTACGGCAGCTTCGACGCCGTCGATTTCTCCACGGAGGCTGACGTCCATGAGAACCAGTTCGGGATGTCGCTGTTCGGCCATGCGAACTGCTTGAGCGCCCTCGCTCGCCACCCCGACGACCGTGTAGCCGAGATGGGTGAGGCTCTCCTGCAGGTCGCGCGCGACGATGCCCTCGTCCTCCACGACCAGAATGGAA
>DATAFY010000399.1:0-2574 GCA_036257205.1 Steroidobacter sp.
GCGAAGTATCGATCCGCCGGCTACGTGTCTGAGCACGCGGACGACAGTCTGTCAGTGGCCCATCGCTGGGGCACTCGTGTTCGCATACGCAGGGAGAAATGAACGCCGATGTGCGTCTCCATCCCACGCTGCATGGTCAGCAGCAGCCGTCGACTCAGGATCTCATCCGGCCAACGACCATCCGGAATGGATCTTCTACCTCTCCACACCGATTGGGAACAATACTGGCAAGTTAAGCGAGGACGAATCCGTCGAAGTCGTGCTGGTCGAGGATCTGATCCAGCCGCGCGTAGAACGGATGGGCGGCGCTGCGTGGCAGATCCTCGGTCGCTACCCACATCGAGGCCTGCTTCGCATGCCGCCGTCGTTTGCCCATCGCCATCGGCGACAGTGTAGTACGAGGGCTCGCTCGCGGCTTGCTCTCACTTCTGGAGGTACGGCGGCACATTGGCCGCGATCGTACGGAATTCCTCCTCGGTCAGCGGCAGCTTGCGGAACGCCGCCCACGCCTCTCGCGGAGGCGCATTTCCACCCGCCGCGCCATCGGACCCGAACAGGATCCGCTGCACGCCAATCTGCCGCATGCGAGTCACCAGCAGCGCGGCCTCGTCCGGCACTGCGATCTGCGCGTTCATTCCGCTGGCATCGAAATACAGGAGCTTGGTACGAGGCTCAGCCTTCGCGACCGCCTCCGCAAACATTTCGAGCGCCTGCTGCGCAAGCTGATCGCCCGGCGCGCCGCCGCCCGCCATGTGGGCTATCTGAATCACGACGTCAGGTGCGGCGGGCACCAGCTCATTCAGAAAAATCCGCGCCTCGTCGCGGCCGTACGGCAGCTTGAGGCTGAACGATGCGCGCATGTGGACGACAATCGGCATCTGGTAGCCATTGGCGGCGCGGAACACCCGACGAAGCTGCTCAAGGTGCTGCGCGTTGTGATAGTCGACGCCCGAGTTGCCGAAATGCATCTTGAGGCCGTTGCGCAAGTTGGGGTCCTTTGCGCAGCGCGCCAGCTCGTCGAGCGCGTAATCCTTCAGCGGATTGATTCCACAGAACCCGATCAGGCGGTCGGGGTATTTCGCCACCTGCTGGCTGGTCCAGTCGTTGTCCGCGCGCAGCTTCTCGGCGGGATTGTCAACTTTCCGGGTCCCCTGCTCCCAGATGTAGGCCGTCGAGAGCACCACGGCCCGCTTGATGCCCGCGGCATCGAGGAGCGCGATCATGTCGTCGGCTGCGATCGGCGCGATGGGCATCGCCGGCGGCGCGGGTGAAATCAGCGCGGCCAGCGCGGGGCTGAACAGGTGCTGGTGGTGGTCGGCGAGCGGCGCGTCCTGCGCGTACGTCAGTGGAGCCGAGAGGATCGCCGCGACAGCCACGAGGATTCGATTCATCGCCATATTCGACGCTGGCCCGCCGCCTTTTGTTGCCTTACAGCGGCGAACGATTTCGTAGCCGCCCTATCAGGCGTAACCCAAAAGTCTTCGTAAAAATGACTCCAGAACTCAGCGTTTCACCACGGGCTGCTAAACGCGCCGTGCTGAAGCCATTGCCGAAATCGGCGACGGCTTCTTGCGACCGAGTTTGCCGAGCCGCTGCGCAATGAGCGTCTCTTCCGCGATGAGCCCCATGAGCGCCACGGTCAATGCCGCCTGCTCAGTGCGGTACGTGCTATCCAATTCTTCTTCAGGAACTTTTCGAGCCAGCTTTTGAGAGTCAGCGATCTTGCAGGCCGCGACCTCACCAAATACCTGTCGAACCGTCTTCGCGACTTCTTCCGCGTACACGTCCGGGTACTGTTCCTGATGGAAGCGCACACCTTCCAGAAGAATGGGGGAGTCCCCGTTCACAACGACGGTTGAACCATTCGGATCATGTGGGGGCCCAAAGCGCAAGCTGGCTGAACTAGACGCGGCCTGCTCGAAGTATCAGGATGAAAAGTTGCGCAGTCTCTCAGCGAAGCGTGTGCAGTGCGATGAAATTTGGTCGTTCGTCGGCTCGAAGGAGAAGAACACCACGGCCGATAAGAAGGCAGAGAGTTGCGGAGATTGCTGGACGTGGACGGCGCTCGATGCGGACACGAAGTTGATCTTGTCGTTTCGCCTCGGTGATCGCACGTTGGCGACCGCGTACGACTTCATGCATGACGTGCCGAGCGGATCTCGAACCGGATTCAACTGACCACAGACGGCCATCGCGTGTGTCTCGAAGCCGTCGAAAGTGCGTTCGGCCTGGGGAGATCGATTACGCGATGCAGAACAAGTTCTATCGGTCGAATCCCGAGGGCCAGACGCGCTACAGCCCGGCCAAGTGCATCGGCACGTCACAGGCTGTCATCAGCGGCGACTCCGATCCGAAGCACGTTTCGACCAGCTACGTCGAGCGCCAGAACCTCACGATGCGGATGTCGATGCGGATGTCGATGCGGAGGTTCACGCGGTTGACCAATGCGTTCTCGAAAAGCTAGAGAACCACGCGGCGATGTCGCGCTTTACTTCATGTATTACAAGTTGGCCGGGTGCATCAGACGCTTCGGGTTGCGCCAGCGATGGAAGCGGGCATCTCGGATCATGTCTG
>DATAFY010000419.1:0-12321 GCA_036257205.1 Steroidobacter sp.
CTCCGGATACGCGCGCCGGCGAATCGACGTCCACGAGCCGCTCCAGCTCCGTGCGACCGCTCGGTGCATTCACGATCGCATCCCAGAGTACATCGCCGTTGCGTGGATCGATCGCCAGCACCTTGCCGTTGTCGAAGCCCGCGATGATGCGATCGCGCGCCAGCACCGGCGGGGCCGTGCCGCGCAGCGTCAGCCTCGGCACCTGTTCGTCGACCGCCCAGCGCTTCGCCCCGTCGGTGGCAGAAAGCGCTTCGATGTGGCCGTCCACCGTTCGCACGATCACGAGGTCGTTCACAATCAAGGGACGCGCCAGCACTTCACTGCCGATCGCTCTGCGCCACCGCTCCGCGCCGGTGTTGGCGTCTAGGGCGATCACATCGCCATCGCTCGATCCGAGGACAACGAGGCCGCCTGCGACTTCCGGCCCTGCCGACAGCGGCAACTTCGTTTTAGAAGCCCACACGCGGCGACCCTTGTCTGCCGTCAGCGCAACAACCTCTCCCTCGTGTCCTGCGCCATACAGCACGCCATCGACCACGGCCGGACGCAAGGCCAAGCGCAGACGCTCCGCATCGCCTGCCACGCCGCTCGTCCAGATCCGGCGCACATCGAGCTTAGAGACGACGTCGGTCAGTTCGGCGGGAGGCTCGATCTCCTTATCCTTGCTGCAGGCCGCGGTGAACAGCACTGCGGCGGCCAGCGCCGCCCAACATCCGAGCGCTTGGCTAGAGGTCTTCATGGCTGCCCCTGGGCGGCCGCGGACCGTGCGCCGCCGACCTCCTGTAGTTTGAGTTCGACAAGCGTGCGATCAATCTGCGCATCTGCATTCGCGGTGAGCGCCGCTGCATATTCGGCACGGGCGCCTTCTTCATCGCCTTTCGCTGCGAGCGCATCCCCGCGCAGTTCCCGAACCTTGGCGGCGAAAGCGCCTGCGGCGTCCGGGTCGAGCAGCTTTAGAGCCTCCTCGTATTTACCCTGGTCGATCAGCAGACGTGCGCTGCGCAAGTTGGCGACCTGCGCGAGCTCATCGTCCTTCGCGCTCTTCGCCACCGCATCCAGCAGCTTCATCGCTTCATCCACCTTGCCTTCGTCCACGTGCGCCTTCGCGAGCAGCAGACGGCCCTGTTGTGTGTAGGCAGAGCGTGCATGCTCGGTCTGAAGGTCCGTGAGCAGCCGACTCGCCTGGTCCACGTTGTGCGCCTGTAATGCGCCCTGAAATTCGGCGTACAACTGGGAGGCGCTGAGCGCACGCTGATCCCGATGCGCCTGCCAATATCTCCAGCCGCCCAGCAGCGCAAGCCCGAGCACGGCGCCGCCGATGATCCAGCGCCAGTTCTCGCGCCACCAGTCGCGCAGCGCCTCTTCCCGCTCCCTATCGGAGAGATAATCTTCGACCATAACTTGTCGTGTGTGTTGAAAGTTAAAGAAGGGTGGCTATTGGCCGCCGAGGCGCCCGGCAAGCTCGCCCGCAAGGTCGTCCCACGGAATCTGCGTCTGCGGCGCCTCGATGCGCAGGGACTTCAGACCAGCGACGCGCCGTTCGGTTTCAGCGTCCCCGAGTATCAGCGCAAATTGAGCGCCGCTTTTGTCTGCACGTTTGAGCTGCGATTTGAAGCTGCCGCCCCCGCAGTTCGTCTCGATGCGCAGCGAGGGCAAAGCGTCGCGCAGCTTTTCGATCAGAATCAAGCCTTCGGCCTCGGCACGCTCACCGGCGATGACGGCGTACACCTCAGGAGCCTGCCCGGCGAGAGCGCCCTGCTGAACCCGAAGCAGCTCGACGATGCGTTCCTGTCCGAGCGCCCAACCGACGGCAGGCGTCGGCTCGCCGCCGAGCTGCACGACGAGGCCGTCGTAGCGACCGCCGGAACACACGGCGCCCTGCGAACCGAGCTCGGTCGTCAGCCATTCGAACACGGTGTGCGAGTAGTAGTCGAGGCCGCGAACGAGTCGCGGATTGACGACGTACTTCACGCCGGCCGCATCGAGATGGCTGCGCAGAGCGTCGAAATGCCGACGGGACTCATCGTCCAGATACTCCGTCAGCACCGGCGCAGCTGCGATGAGCCCCTGCAGGTCCGGGTTCTTGCTGTCCAGGATGCGCAAGGGATTGCCCTCGAGCCGCCGCAGACTGTCGGCGTCCAGCAGGCTCTTGTGCGCGGAGAAATACTCGACGAGCTTTTCCCGATATCTGCGCCGCGATTCCGGCGTGCCGAGCGAATTCAGATTTAGTTCCACGCGCTCGAGGCCGAGGCGTTTGAGCAAACGCGCGCTCAGCAGAATCAGCTCCGCATCAATGTCAGGGCCAGCGTACCCAAACGCCTCCACATCGAGTTGATGGAACTGCCGAAAACGACCACGCTGCGGCTTCTCGTGCCGAAACATCGGGCCCGCGCACCACACCCGCTGACGCTGATTGTGCAGCAGGCCGTTCGTGATCATGGCCCGGACGATGCCCGCAGTCGCTTCGGGCCGCAGCGTCAGTGAATCCCCGCCCGGATCTTCGAACGTGAACATCTCCTTCTGCACGATATCGGTGTATTCGCCGATGGAGCGCTTGAACAACGCCGTGTGCTCCACGATTGGCACGCGGATTTCCTGGTACGCATAGGAGGCGAACAGCTCGCGCGCCACACGCTCGAGGTGCTGCCATGCCGCAATATCCACGGGCAGAACGTCGTTCATGCCGCGAGGCGGCTGGATCTGTGGCTGACTCACTCGCTTCAGTGCTCCTGGTTCGCCGCAACGCCGGGGATCACTCTGCCCGCAGCGTCGATCGTAAACCTGCTTGCGTCCCGCCCGACCCGGCGGGGGATGACGATCGGCTGATCATTGACGTAAGCCTTGACGGCGGAGGCCGCGCCTAGGGTCACACGCAGAGGCGCCGCGCCGGTCAGCGTGCGCACGCGCCCCGGCGCGCCAAGACCGAACAAAAGACGCGTATCCCGCGCATCATAGACCTCAGTCCATGACTCGTCCGCGTATTCCAGCCGTAGGCGAATCTGCGCGCTGCTCGAGGCGGGCGCCTGCGCTAGCACCGCTGATTCAGCCTGCTCCGCCGGCGGGCGGGAGGGACTCGCGGCCGCGTCAGCCGCCGGCGAGGGGCTCGGTCGATGCGGCGCTGGACTGGGGTGAAGGGCCCGCGGCGGCGACTGTGCATCCTGCGAACTCAACAGGACGCCGATCGCCCACCAAAGACCAACGCCCGTCAGCAACGCCGCTGCGATCAGCAGGGGTTTTTTCAGTGAGATGCGTTCAGTGCGCGCGATCGTGCTTGCCGAGACCGGAATGGGCGTCGGCTCAGCAGGCACATCCATCATGGCGGCGTATCGGGCGACAATCGCGTCCGGCGCCAGGCCGAGAAGCGCCGCGTACTTGCGCAGATAACCTTTCGCGTAGACCGGAGCTCCCAGCGCGCCGAACTGATTGGTCTCGAGCGCTTCGATCGCCCAGAGGTCCAGATGCAGATGTTCCGCCGCTTGCTGAATCGACATCTGCCGGCGCACGCGTGCGCCGCGCAGCAGCCCCCCGGGCGTTGCCGACTCACCGACGTCCTGCGTCGACTCCTCGCCCTCTGGCGCATTCATCCGGCGTTCCGTTCGGACTCGAGCAATTCCTTGGTCTGAGCCGCATTCGGATATTCAGTCTTCAGACGCCGCGCGTAATGCTGCGCCTCGGCCCTGTTCCCTAGACTGCGCTCGATTCGATGCCCCAGCCACAACGTGGCGGGGCTGGTGCGGCCCACTTCCATAAAGCGTTGCAGAAACGCCCGGGCGGAAATGTACTGGGTCTGCTGAAATTGCATTTCGGCCATCAGGTACAGCGCCTCCGCGAAGCGCGGGCGCAGCTGCAACGCTCGCCTATAGTGTTCCTCGGCCCGCTTTAGATCGCCCGCGCTGCGCGCGCAATTGCCGGCGTTGAGCAGGGCCGCCTCGGGGGTTTTATAAAGTGCGTTTTCGGCCGCCGCGAGCGCCTGCCTCTCGCCCCGGCTGTACGCGCCGCCCTGGCAAAGATAAACGGCGTAGTTGTTGCGGATCTCGGGATTGTCGGAATCAAGGGATATCGCCCGATCGAAGTGCGACTCGGCTTTCTTTTCATCGCCCAACCGGGCGTACAGCATGCCCGCGACGGAATGGGCGCGCGCGCTGCGCCCGTCCTGGTCGAGCGAGCGCTCGATCTTCTCTTTGGCCTGCTCCAGGTTGCCCTTCCGCAGGTAGTCGACGCCCAACTCGAGATTGATCTCGGCGGCGCGCTCAGGGTGCGGCTTGGACCGCAGCTGGGAGTCGCTTCCGGCGCACCCTGCGAGGACACAAAGGCTTGCGCACAGAAGAATCGTCGTTCGCTTCACGGTTGCACCGCCACGGACGCCAACTTGGAACCCAGACGCACCGTCGTGCGATTGTGCACGCGCCCTACGAGCTGACCGCAAGCGGCGTCGATGTCATCGCCCCGCGTTCGACGGATCGTGGCAATCACACCGTTGGCGTTCAGAATGTCTCGAAATTGTTCGATCGCCTCTGCGCTCGAGCGGCGATAGCGCGTTCCCGGAAATGGGTTGAACGGGATCAGGTTGATCTTGACCGGCCTGTCCTTCAAGAGCCTGACGAGCTCATGTGCGTGCTCGGGCCGGTCATTCACGCCGTCCAGCATCACGTACTCGAAGGTGATGCTGCGGGCATTCTGCTTGTTCACGTATTGCCAGCAGGCATCGAGCAGTTCGGCGATGGGGTGCTTACGGTTGATCGGCACCAACTCATTGCGCAACCGATCATTCGGCGCGTGCAGCGACACTGCAAGCGCGCAATTTGTCTCCTGCGCCAGTCGCAGCATCTGGGGCACGAGCCCCGAAGTGCTCACCGTCACCCGTCGCCGCGAAATGTCGAAGCCGAGATCGTCCATCAAGATCTTCGCGGCGGGCACGACGTTGCGATGGTTCGCAAGCGGCTCGCCCATCCCCATGAACACGACATTCGTGATGACGCGATCTTGTCCGGGCGCAAAACCGAGCTCGCGATTCGCGAGCCACACCTGGCCGACGATCTCCGCAACCGAAAGATTGCGATTGAAGCCCTGCTGCGCAGTCGAGCAGAACGTGCAGTCCATTGCGCAGCCGATCTGACTTGAAATGCACAACGTGCCGCGGCCCGGCTCCGGAATGAACACCATTTCGACCGCCTGGTTGATTCCCTGCGCGGACCCCATCGCGAGCAGCCACTTGCGCGTACCGTCCGCCGACGCCTGCGCCAGGGCGATCTCAGGCGGTCTGACCTCCGCGAGTTCCTTTAGCCGCTCGCGGAAGGACTTCGCCAGATCTGTCATCTGATCGAAGTCGCTGACGCACCGCTTGTACACCCATTTCATCAGCTGACGCGCCCGAAAGGGCTTCTCGTCCATCGAGGTCACGAACGCTTCCAGCTCGGATCGGGTGAGTCCGAGCAGGTTCGTCTTAGCGGCGCAGGCGTTCATGGCGGCAAACAAGCCGTAATCGTGGTCAGTCCTGGTTCGCGATCACGGGTCAAGCTCGCGAAAATGCTCAGCGAGTGCGCGGGCAAAGATCGGCCGCCGCAAAGAAAAACGCGATTTCGTTCTTCGCGTTCTCCGCGCTGTCCGAACCGTGCACGACATTCTCTTCGATGCTGGCGGCAAGGTCCGCACGGATCGTACCCTTCTCGGCCTTTTTGGGGTCGGTGGCGCCCATCAATTCGCGATTCTTGGCGACCGCATTCTCACCTTCCAGCACCTGCACCATCACCGGCCCCGAAACCATGTACTTCACCAGGTCTTTGAAGAATGGCCGCTCGCGGTGGACCGCATAGAAGCCCTCGGCCTGCGCTTGAGTGAGGTGCATCATGCGTGCGGCGATGATCCGAAGCCCGCCCTGCTCGAACCGGCGGTACACCTCGCCAATCAGGTTCTTCTGCAGGCCGTCGGGTTTCACGATGGAAAGAGTGCGTTCAAGCGCCATGGAATCGTCGTCCTCGGGGCCGTGGTCAGCCCATATCTGTGTGAATCAACCTGTGAATCGGCCCTGAGAACTGCGAAAACGCATCATGTTGGGGGGCCGTCTTTTGCGCGCGCGCAGTCTACCCGGCAAGGCCGGGAGCGGCAACAAAATGAAGGAGTTAGAGTGAGAACGGGTAGATGCCGCGAGGCAGGCGATCCGCTACTCGCTCATTAAACCGTAAAGCTTTCGCCGCACCCGCACTCTCCCTTCACGTTGGGGTTGCGGAACCGGAACGCCTCGTTGAGGCCCTGCTTCACGAAGTCCACTTCAGTGCCGTCGATGTAGCCGAGGCTCGCCCGATCGACAACCACCTTGACGCCGCGATCTTCGAAGACCACGTCGTCTGGCCCGACAGCGTCGGCATAGTTCACGACGTAGGCAAAGCCCGAACACCCCGTATTCTTGACGGACAGGCGCAAACCGACGCCATGTCCACGACGCGCGAGGAAGGACTGGACTCGATCAGCGGCTGCGGCGGTCAGGGAAATAGCCATGGGTCAACAAGCGAACATAACTGACGTGACTACGCAGGATACCCAACATTGCGTCGCCGATCCCGGCGGTCAAGGCCAAACATCATCTTATTACGTGCATTTGCCGGCGCCAGTCTGCTGCGAGCGCACGCACGGCGTCCTCGAGAATGAGAAGTCGGCCACGTTTCTGCGCCGGGACCGTGAGGGCGTCCGCAGCTTCACGCCAGCTCCAGCTCTCTAGATCGGCTACATTTGCCGCAATCAGGCGGCCCGTAAGCCAGGAGCCTGCGGCGATGCAGTGCGGACAACCATACGCGGCGAAACGAATTTCCGCGATTCGCGCGTCGGTAATTCTGGCGCACAGCGCAAAACGCACACCGGTTTGCGGCTCGCCTGCCGAGCCTACCGCCACATCCGGGCCAGGCGTGAAAACCCCGACGTTGCGCGGCCGCTCAAAATGCTCGAGCACGCGCTCGCTATAGGCCAAGGCGTTCAGCATCCGCACGCCACTGCTCGCAACCTGCCGACCTCGCGCACGACCGCTGCACACGCGGTCTCAATCTCCTCGGGTTTCGTGAAGCGCCCCAGACTGAAACGCAGCGAGCTCTGCGCCAGCTGATCGCTGCGCCCGAGCGCGCGCAGGACGTACGAGGCCTCCTCCGAGGCCGAGGAGCAGGCAGCGCCCGCGGAGACGGCCAATTCGCGCAACGCGAGTTGCAGGCTCTCGCCTTCGACGTCGTGAAAGCTGACGTTGAGCACGTTTGCCACTCTCTGGTGCGGATGCCCGTTCAACTCCACGCCCCCGATCGCTTCGATGCCCCGCCACAACCTGTCGCGCAAACCGCCAACACGCTCTGCGTCCTCTTCGCGCTCGCACCGTGCGATCTGGAATGCTGCGCCCATTCCGACGATCTGATGAGTGGCCAGGGTGCCCGAACGCAGCCCTGATTCCTGACCCCCACCGAAAATCAGAGGGCGCAAACCGACAAGCGGCTTGCGGCGTACATACAGCGCGCCGATACCCTTAGGTCCATACGCCTTGTGGGCCGTGAGCGACAGCAGATCCACCTGCATCTCTTCGACGTCGATCGGCAGCTTGCCTACGCTCTGGGCCGCATCTACGTGAAACGTCGTCCCGCGCTCACGGCACAGGCGTCCCACCGCGGCGACGTCCTGAATCACACCCGTCTCGTTGTTGACATGCATTAGGGATACGAGCTGCGTATCCGGCCGCAATGCCGCTTCCACCTGGTCAGGATGCACGATGCCGTCGGACGCCGGTTTCAGCCACGTCACCTCGAAACCCTCGCGCTCCAGCTGTTTCAGCGGGTCGATCACGGCTTTGTGTTCGGTCCGGGAGGAAATGATGTGCCGGCCGCGATCGGCGCGAAAACGAGCGGCGCCGAACACCGCCAGGTTGTCCGATTCGGTGGCGCCCGAGGTCCACACGATGCATTCCGCAGACGCGCCGATCGCCGCCCCCACCTGCACCCTCGCCTGTTCGATCAGCGCCCGCGCGCGCCGACCGTACTCGTGACCGATCGAGGATGGGTTCCCGTGCGCGCCGCTCGGCCGCAGGCACTCGATCATGGCTTCGGCGACGCGCGGATCGACGGGGGTCGTCGCCGCGTAATCGAGATAAATCGGCGCGGTCAGGGTTTGCACGGCGCGGGCCCTCATTGACGAAAATCAAAATGTACGCAAGGCGCGCGGCCGAAGGAACAGGGTCGCGCCAGAATCATCCGGCGTCGCCGCCATTTCGCGAGGAGAGGCCTTTTCCGCCGGTCTTAGATCCCGCCACCCGCCGGCACCCCTGCACCGCCGTCAGCACGCCGCGCAGGATGTTCATCTCGTTCTGATCGAGCTGTGCGCGATTGAACAGGCGGCGAATGCGCTCCATGAGGTGGCCGCCGCCCGTGCGGTCTCGAAAGTCGATCTCCTCGAGCACTCGCTCGAAATGTTCGTAAAAACGCGCCATTTCTTCCGCCGTCGCAAGCGGCACGTCCAGCGGCGCGGGCGGGGGCGCCTGCGGGCGCGAGGCGAGCCACAGCTCGTAGGCGATCACCTGCACGGCCATCGCAAGATTGAGCGAGCTGTATTGGGTGCTCGTGGGAATGGTAAGCAACAGATTGCAGCGCGCGAGCTCCACATTTGTCAGTCCAGTGCGCTCAGCGCCAAACACGATCGCGGCATGACCTGCGCGGCCCGCCTGCACGACTCGCTCGGCGCAGGCGCGCGGCTCAACCAGCTCCCACGGCAGATGTCGCTGGCGCGCGCTCGTTCCGACGACGATGCCGCACTCGTCGATCGCGTCCTCGAAACGCTCATGGACCCGCGCCGCCTCGAGGACGTCGTCAGCCCCGGAGGCGCGCGCGGAGGCGTCCGGATTGGGAAAGAACTTCGGCCGCACGAGATGCAACTCGTGCAGACCCATGTTCTTCATCGCGCGCGCAGTTGCGCCGATGTTGCCTGGGTGGTTCGTGTCGACGAGAACAATTCGGATGGCCATGACGTTGCTGCTATTCTAGCGGCCCCCGGCTTCGCCCGGTCCTGCTCTTTATCAGCTTTGGCCGCTCTAGCCGTCGGAGGCTTTCCCTGCATGCAACCTTTGCTCAATATCGCCGTTCGCGCTGCGCGCCGTGCAGGCGAGGTCATCATCCGCGGCATGAACCGCCTGCACCGACTTGACGTGCGCGCGAAGGGACAGAACGACTTCGTGACCGAGATCGACACGCAGGCCGAACGGGAGATCATCGAGATCGTTCGCAGACACTATCCCGATCACGCGGTGCTGGGAGAAGAAACGGGCCAGAGCGGCGACCACGCGGACAGCGAATTCCTGTGGATCATCGATCCTCTCGACGGCACCACGAACTTCGTCCATGGCTTTCCACAATTTGCCGTCTCGATCGGCGTGCAGCGGCGTGGACGCATGGAGCACGGCGTCGTATACGACCCGCTGCGCCAGGAGCTGTTCACGACCTCGCGCGGCGAAGGCGCGCAACTCGACGGCAGACGCATCCGCGTGAGCGGGCAGCTCAGTCTCGATCGCGCGCTGCTCGGAACGGGTTTTCCGTACCGATCCAATATTCGTTACCTCGATCACTATCTCGCGATGATGAAGGTCGTGATGCAGGCGACCGCCGGCGTTCGTCGGCCTGGGGCCGCCGCCCTCGATCTTGCTTACGTGGCGGCGGGTCGGCTCGACGGGTTCTGGGAGATCGGTCTGTCGCCCTGGGACACTGCCGCAGGCGCTTTGCTCATCACCGAAGCAGGCGGACTCGTAGGGACGTTGAGCGGCGCTGAATACAAGCAGCAGGGACACATCCTCGCAGGCTCCCCCAAAGTCTATGCAGCGCTGATCGAAGCGCTGGCGCCGCACGTGCCCGAAGAACTCAGGGCATAGCAGTCTTCGGTATTCACGCTTTCCTCCTCGATTTTCACAAAAGCGTTGGGTAGAGTCGCCGACCGCAAACACCGCGGCGCTCGCGCCTTCGCGTGAGGCCACCCAAATGGGCTCAGGGGAGGATATCGCGTGAATCTTTTTATAACGAAGCCGGTTTCGGCCGAGCCTCACGTTGACGCCGGCGAGCCGGTTGAAGGTTCGCTGAACGGCGAGGCCACGCTGAAGCGCGCGCTCACTGCACGACAACTGGTGCTGCTGGGCGTGGGCGCCATCATCGGGGCGGGCATTTTCGTCCTCACGGGACAAGCCGCAGCCCATCACGCCGGCCCCGCCATTACCCTCAGTTTCATCGTGGCCGGCTTGGCCTGCGGCTTTGCGGGACTGTGCTATGCGGAGTTCGCCGCCATGCTGCCGGTGTCGGGAAGCGCTTACTCCTACTCTTACGCCACGCTCGGTGAATTCATCGCATGGTTCATCGGCTGGAACCTGGTGCTTGAGTATCTGTTCGCCGTCTCAACGGTGGCCGTAGGATGGTCCGGCTATTTGAACAGCCTGCTCCAGTCGCTCGGTCATTATTTCGGCGTCAATATGTCGCTGCCAGCGGTGCTCGCTTCAGCGCCTCTCGATGTGTCCACGGACTGCGCCGGCCGCGCCGCCGTACAATTGACGAGCTCGCGGTGCCTGGTGGCCACCGGCTCGCTGGTCAACCTGCCCGCCATCGCCATCATCGCGGCAGTGGCCGCGCTGTGCTATCGGGGCATCACCCAGTCCGCTTTCGTCAACTCGATCATCGTCGCGATCAAGGTGACTGTGATCCTGCTGTTCGTCGTCTTCAGCCTGCAGTTCGTCGATCCGGCGAATTGGGTTCCGTATATCCCGCCGGCTCAGGGCGATGGGCACTTCGGCCTGGATGGCGTTTTGCGCGGGGCAACGGTCGTGTTCTTCGCGTACATCGGCTTCGACGCAGTCTCGACGGCGGCGCAGGAAGCGAAGAATCCGCAACGCGACATGCCGATCGGCATCCTCGGATCGCTTGTGGCCTGCACAATCCTGTACATCATCGTGGGCGCCGTACTGACGGGCATGATCCCGTACACGCAGCTCGGCACGCCGAAGCCCGTCGCGACGGCGCTGGAAGCCTACCCCAGTCTCCAATGGCTGAAGACCCTGGTGGAAGTTGGCGCGATCGCCGGTTTGAGCTCCGTCATCCTCGTGATGTTGATTGGCCAGACGCGGATCTTCTATTCGATGGCGCACGACGGACTCATCAGCCCTAAGCTCGGCCGCGTCCATTCGCAGTATCAGACGCCTCATGTCGGCACTGTGGTTGTCGGGGTGATCGCCTGCATGCTCGCGGGATTGCTGCCGATCAGCGTCCTGGGCGATCTGGTGTCCATGGGCACCCTGCTCGCGTTCAGCACCGTGTGCATTGGCGTGCTGGTTCTGCGTCGCACGAAACCGGATCTACCGCGCGCATTCCGCGTGCCGATGGCGCCGCTGACTTGCGTGATCGGGGCCATTGCATGCTTCTGGCTGTTCCTGCGCGCCTTCCAGGACAACTGGCAGTGGATGACCGGGTGGGTCCTTATCGGACTTGTGACCTACTTCGGCTATGGCTATCGCCACAGCAAGTTGCGCAAAGCCGGCGTCTGAGAGCAAACGATGAACGAACCGCTGATCGTGATGTTCGGCGTCACGATCACGCCCTGGAAACTCATAGGTTACAGCGGCGTGTTCCTGTTCGCGGGACGCTGGTTCGTTCAGCTCGCCGCCTCGAAGATCAAAGGCAAGGTCGTGATGCCGACGACGTTCTGGTATATGAGCGCCGTCGGCAGCATCCTGCTGCTTGCGTACTTCACCTTCGGCAAGAACGACTCGGTCGGCATCCTCTCGAATCTGTTTCCGCTCTTCGTCGCGCTGTACAACCTATATCTCGACCGACGGCATGCGTGGAGAATCACTGGCTCGTGATTCGTGAGGAGCGAGCGGCGATCACGGATCGGCTCGCGCCGATCCCTGGACTGCCAAGATCTCCATTGCCGATTCTCCGAGTCTCGAATCTCGATTAACGAGTCCCGATCCGGCCGGGGCGACCCACGCCACGGCCGTCATTTCTCGAGCAGCCGATCCTCCATCGTCGCGCGCAGCTTCACCGGACGCTGGGCGACGCGTTTGCGCAGACGCAGGTTGAGGATCTCGACGACGACCGAGAAGGCCATGGCGAAATAGATGTAACCCTTGGGAATATGGAAGCCCAAACCCTCTCCGATGAGCGCCACGCCGATGAGGATGAGGAACGACAGCGCCAGCATCTTGATGGTCGGGTGTCGGTCTACGAAATTGCTGATCGGTCCGGCCAGGAACATCATCACGAGCACAGCGACGATCACAGCGGCGATCATGACCTCCACGTGATCGGCCATCCCCACCGCGGTGATCAC
>DATAFY010000487.1:0-4777 GCA_036257205.1 Steroidobacter sp.
AGATCTCGAGGCTTATGCCTGGGAGCGCCGCGTGAGCGTGTCGATCCATTCCGCAGCCGCAACTCAGGTCGCCCGGTCGCGGTGACTATTACGGGCCGTCGCGCGATCGGCGGCCCTTCTTTCAGCTGTTCGGCGTCATCCTCTTCCTACAGTGAGTTCCTCCATGTCGGCGATCCGAGGCAAGTCGCGCGCAGCTACTTCTGCGACGGCGCTGGCCGATTCCATGCGCGTATGGGAGAGCACGTCGGGGCGATGGCGCGTGAATTACTCAGAGAGCGAGTTGTGCCATCTCATTCGCGGGCGCGTTCGCCTCGAAGACGATTCGGCTCGCTCGTGGACCTTCGAAGCGGGCGACTCGTTCGTGATCCCCGCAGGCTTCGTAGGCGTCTGGGAAGTGCAGGAGTCCGTTAAGAAGCTCTATGTGATCGTTGAGTCCCGTTCGAAGTAAACAGCAAGCGCGGGTGCGCGCCCGTTCTGGAGCGATGACGCGAAGAACAGCCAGACGGGAAGCTCGACGCAAAATTCAGTGGGCATGCTTGCTGCACCTCCCGACCGATCGCATGCGGCAGCTTGTTACTGCTCGGCGAAGTGCGCGCAGCTGCATTGAGCACGCATAAACGGGCTGGCGCTGGCGATTGGAGGAACTGCAAGCCATCGCCAGTCGCTGCCTACGCAACCTCGCGCAGCAACCCAGCGATGGTCGTGACGAGTTGATCGATCTGCGCCGGCGCGATAATCAGCGGCGGCGACAAAGCGATGACGTCGCCGGTTGTGCGAATCAGGATTCCTTTCTCGAACGCTTTCACGAACACCTCGTAGGCGCGTGCACCTGGCGCGCCGGTTCGCGGCGCCAGTTCGATGCCGGCTACAAGGCCCAGGTTGCGAATGTCGATCACGTTCGGCGAGCCGCGCAGCGAGTGCACGGCTTCTTCCCAGGTCTTGGCGAGAGAAGCCGCTCGCGTGAGCAGTCCTTCGCGGCCATAGACGTCCTGAGTCGCGAGCGCAGCGGCGCATGCAGCGGGATGCGCCGAATACGTATAACCATGGAACAGCTCGATTGCATCCTCCGGCCCATTCATAAAAGCGTCGTAGATGTGCTTGCGCACGAAGACCGCGCCCATCGGAATGGCGCCGTTCGTGAGCCCTTTGGCAGAGGTGATCACGTCCGGCACGACGCCGAAGAACTGCGCTCCGAATGGCGCCCCCAGGCGGCCAAAGCCGGTGATCACCTCATCGAAGATCAGAAGGATGCCGTACTTGTCGCAGATGGCGCGCAAGCGCTGCAGATAACCTTTGGGCGGCAGCACAACACCGGCCGACCCTGAGACGGGTTCCACGATGACTGCAGCAATAGTCGAGGCATCGTGCAGGGCGACGAGCCGCTCGAGCTCATCGGCGAGGTGCGCGCCCCAGTCGGGCAAACCGCGCGAAAACGCGTTGTGCTCCAGATCAAGCGTGTGGTGAAGGTGATCGACGCCGGGCAGCAGACTGCCGAAGAACTTGCGATTGTTCAGCATGCCGCCGACGGATACGCCTCCGAACCCAACGCCGTGATACCCCTTTTCGCGCCCGATCAGGCGTTGCCGCGCCGCCTCTCCTCGCACTCGGTGGTAAGCGATCGCGATCTTCAGGGCGGTGTCGACGGACTCTGAGCCGGAGTTCGTGAAAAACACATGGTCCAGGTCGCCGGGCGTGAGTTGAACCAGACGACTGGCGAGCTCGAAAGCCGGCGGATGGCCTATCTGGAACGGCGGTGCGTACTCCATGGCCGCGAGCTGGCGCGATACCGCTTCCGTGATTTCCTTCCGGCCGTGCCCCGCGTTGACGCACCACAGTCCGGCCATGCCGTCGAGAATCTTGCGGCCGTCATGCGTCCAGTAATGCATGCCTTCCGCGCGAGCCAGCAGCCGCGGCGCCTTTTTGAACTGCCGATTGGCCGTGAACGGCATCCAGAATGCTTCGAGATCGGCGCGCGTGAATTGAGTCGACATGGAGGGTTCCTGTCGGGAGTTCAAGGCAGTTCGATGATAAGAAAAATTCGACGGTACCGACAAATACCCCGCGCCTTTCCTAGGCATCGCTCACTGCAAATGTTTATCATCTTAAACGCTTTACGGGAGACGCTCAGTCATGGCCTTAGATGTCGGCAGCCACCTCAAAGCGGTCCGCACGATGTACGGCTTGTCGCAGCGCGAGCTGGCGAAACGTGCGGGAGTCACGAACGGCACGATTTCGCTGATCGAGCAGAATCGCGTCAGTCCGTCCGTCAGTTCGCTCAAGAAAGTGCTCGATGGAATTCCTATGTCGCTCGCTGAGTTCTTCACGCTCGACCTAAACGCCAATCCTCACGTGTTTTACGCGCGGGATGAATTGATGGACGTCGGGGATCGCGACGTGTCTCTGCGCTTAGTCGCTGCGGGGAGACCGAATCGTGGGATTTCGATTCTCCACGAGCGCTATCGGCCGAAAGCGGACACCGGGCCGGAGATGTTGAGCCACAAAGGTGAAGAAGGCGGCATCGTCGTGAGCGGCCGCATCGAAGTGACGGTCGGCGGCCACACCCGTGTGCTCGGTCCCGGCGACGCCTACTATTTCGCGAGCGCCGTGCCGCATCGATTTCGCAACATCGGCGATCAGCCGTGCGAGCTGATCAGTGCGAGCACGCCGCCCACCTTCTAGTGATTGGCGACTACTCACTAGTGACTAGAAGGGCGGCGCGCGTCATGCTTCGGGCCGTGCCGACCTGGGTTGGATCGGGTCTAATCACTACTCGCGGGTCACTCCTCAGCAGCCAATGAACGTCACCGTCGCGGCTATACAGTTCGCATGCAGCGCCGATCGCGTTGCGAATCTCGCGACCGCGGAACGACTCATCCGCGAGGCCGCGAAGCAGGGCGCGAACATCGTCTTGATCCAGGAGTTGTTCGAGACGCCGTATTTCTGCAAAGAGCACTGCCCGGACTATTTCAACGTTGCTTTGCCGACGGATGAGAACCCGGCCGTGCGGCGCTTTGTGCAGCTCGCGCGAGAGCTGAACGTCGTGCTGCCGGCGAGCGTCTACGAGCGTGCGGGGAACGCTTTCTACAACACCGTCGTGATCATCGACGCAGGCGGAGCGGTGCTTGGCAGCTATCGCAAGGCGCACATTCCGGAGAGCCCCGGGTATCACGAGAAGTTTTTCTTCTCGCCAGGCGATACGGGGTTTAAAGTTTGGCGCACGCGTTTCGGGACGATCGGCGTGGGGATTTGTTGGGACCAGTGGTTCCCCGAGGGGGCGCGCGCGATGGCGTTGATGGGTGCTGAGATTCTGTTGTATCCGACCGCGATCGGCTCGGAGCCGCAGGACCTCAGCATAGATTCCAAAGACCACTGGCAACGCGCCATGCAGGGTCACGCGGCGTCTAACATCATGCCGCTCGTCGCTTCCAATCGCATCGGTACGGAGCAGGGCGAGCGGTGGGCAGTGACTTACTACGGTTCTTCGTTTATCACCGATCATACGGGCGCGATCGTCGCGCAGGCCGACCGCAGCTCTGAGACCGTACTCACCGCCACTTTCGATCTGGATGCGATCCGCGCCTACCGCAACGCCTGGGGCGTGTTTCGAGACCGCCGCCCGGACCTGTACAAGCCGCTGCTCACGCTCGATGGACGAGCGTGATTGCTCGGCGGCGAGCGGTTAGCGAGTTTCAGAAACTCGCGACGCAGATGGCGAATGCCCGGTCAGAGACCATCAAGTCTAAAGACCGGCCAGTCAACAAAGTCTATGGCTCACCGCCAATCTCTAACCGATAACCGCCAGCCCGATGCGCTTCTTCGCTCCCTGCCCCCCCGGCGTCGCTGACCTGACGGCGTCCGAGCTTCGCCTCTGCGGCGCGATCCAGACGAGAGAATTCAAGCTGGGCGTGCAGTTTGAAGGTCCGTTGGAAGTCGCGTATCGAGCCTGCCTATGGTCGCGCACGGCGAGTCGCGTGCTCGCGCCGCTGGCCACCTTCCCTGCGAGTACGCCCGAAGAGCTGTATGCAGGCGTCGCCTCGATCGACTGGAGCGAGCATTTGGCGCCCGCCGGGACGATGGGAATCGAATTCGGCGGCGCATCGAGCGGCATTACGCACACGCACTTCGGCGCCTTGAAAACCAAGGACGCGATCGTCGATCAATTTCGGTCGCGCTCCGGGGAGCGACCCTCGATCGACCTCGAGCGCCCGAACGTACGCATCGACGTGCGCCTGGACCGCGACCGAGCAACCATCAGCATCGATTTGTCAGGCGATAGCCTGCATCGACGCGGCTATCGTGCGCGCGGCGTTGCCGCGCCGCTCAAGGAAAATCTTGCGGCGGCGATGTTGTTGCGCAGCGCCTGGCCGACGATCGCAGCCGAAGGCGGCGATTTCCTCGATCCGATGTGCGGCTCCGCCACGCTGGTGATCGAAGCTGCCATGATGGCGCTCGACATCGCGCCCGGGTCCTTGCGCAGCTACTTCGGCTTCATCGGCTGGCGCGGTCACGATTTGAAACTGTGGAGATCGCTCCTCGAGGAGGCGCGAACGCGGCGAGAGGCGACGGCCGCCAAGCGCATCACCTTGCGCGGCTACGACAACGACGCCAGCGCGGTGCGCGCCGCCAATGAAAACATCGAGCGCGCCAGGCTGCGCAACCACGTCCACATCGAGCGACGGGAGCTGGTCGAGCTGACGCGCGTTGGCGAGGCGCAGAGCGGGTTGCTGGCGACGAATCCGCCTTACGGAGAGCGCATTGGGGATCAGCAGCGCCTCCA
>DATAFY010000491.1:0-6334 GCA_036257205.1 Steroidobacter sp.
CGTGCGTATGGTCGAGTACACGCCGGGATACGTCTCCGATCACTGGTGCAATAAGGGCCATGTTCTGCTTTGCCTGCAAGGCGAGCTCATCACCGAACTGCAGGACGGACGCCGATTTACATTGAAGCCCGGGATGAGTTACCAGGTGGCGGACGCACAGGACGCCCACCGGTCAATGACCTCCCTGGGAGCGACCCTGTTCATCGTTGACTAGGTTCACTATGAAAGCGATCGGGCTGCTGGGCGGCATGAGCTGGGAATCGACTCAGGTCTATTACCGGCTGATCAATCAATTCACCGCCGAGCGCCTCGGCGGATTGCACTCGGCGAGACTCTGGCTGCACAGCGTCGACTTCTTCGAGATCGAACGCTTGCAGCAGCGCGGCGACTGGGCGACGGCGGGCGAGATGCTTGCCGCCGCCGCGCAGGGTCTCGAGCGGGCCGGCGCCGACTTCATTGTGCTCTGCACGAATACGATGCACATCGTCGCCGCGCAGATTCAGCAGGCATGTTCGATTCCGCTCCTCCACATCGCCGACGCAACCGCGGAACAGATCCGCCGACGGGGAATCGCCACGGTTGGCCTGCTCGGCACACGCTTCACGATGGAGAAAGACTTCTACGGCGGCCGGCTGCGCGAGCAGCACGGCGTCGATGTCATCGTGCCGCCTCGCGAGGCGCGCGATGAAGTCCATCGCGTCATCTACGAGGAGCTTTGTCTCGGACGCATCGTGACATCCTCGCGTGAACGCTACACGCAGGTGATCGACGAACTGATCGGTCGCGGCGCTCAGGGAATCATCTTCGGCTGCACGGAAATTTCCCTCCTCGTGAGCGAAGGCGCATCGCGCGTGCCGGTGTTCGACACGACGCGGATACATGCGGAGATCGCCGTCGACCGCGCGCTCGCCGCAGCCTAGTTTCACAATCCCGGCCTTCCGGGCGGCGCATCCTCGCGAACGAGCTATCGTGCGGTCAACAAGTCACGCTGATGTCACGGGCGAGGCCTGAGGCTCGGCGCTGCAGCAAAGGATCGCGCCGCCCCGAAGCGACGTTTCACCGATTCATCAGCAAACATCAGTCTGTCTTCATTCGATTTGGGCGAGCTTTCATGCGCTCAGGCGCGCAAGTTCGTAACTTGAAGGCGGTTCGAACAGACCAGGAGAACCGCCATGACTCACTCACCTTCTATATCGTCGCTCGCAGTGTGCCTCGCCCTTAGCGCGGCCCCAATCAGTGTGCTGCTATCCGGCAACGCTCAAGGGGCCGAAAGTTCGGATGGCGTCCGTAGCGTGACGGTCAACTATGCGGACCTCAACCTCTCCAACCAGGCCGGAGTCGCCACGCTTTACCGTCGGATCCAGGCGGCGGCCAATAGCGTCTGCGGACCGAAACCCACAAGAGACGTGCGCGCGATCTACGCCCGACGCAACTGCTATGGGAATGCAGTCGCAAACGCAGTCGCAGACGTCGACATCCGCCAGCTTGCGGCGTTGCACGCAGAGCACACGTTGATGGCTTCGACGCCAAGGCGCCCGACAAGTCACTAGAAGCCGCCATGCTTTGCACCAATCGGTGGCAGGCAGCCAGCACCCTGTGCTTGCTCCTGCCGCCTGCGCAGCCTTCGGCGCTCGTGCTCGTGCCGGGACGCAGCACGCTTGGAATCAAGTCAGCGACCCGCCTGGGGCACGGTCGCCATTGGGTGATTCGAGGCGTAGCATGCGCCGCGCGCTTCGCGCGCATGCTATCCGCGCAGAGCGCACAAGGCATGGAGCCCACAGCCTACCGGCTTGAGGATCTCACTATTGACGTCGTCCATCAGCGGGTGACCCGCGATGGCACCGAGATTCCACTGTCCGGACTATCCTTCGATCTCCTGCTCGCGCTCGTGCGCGGCGATTCCGGCCTCGTCACCTACGATCAGTTGCTCGAAAAAGTCTGGCCGGGACAGGTCGTGAATCTCGAGACGGTGACGCAGCGCATGAAGATCATTCGCGACGCGCTCGGCGAGGATGTGCAGGCGCCGCGCTACTTCACCGCAGTTCGAGGTCGCGGTTACCGCACGGTCACGGCTGCGGCGCTTGTTTTCCCGGCCGATACAGGGAACCCGCCTGAAAGTCCCGCCAGTACGACGCGCGTCCCGCTCAAGCGGCCGTTGCGGTCTGCACGGCTCGCAGCGGCGATCGCTATGCCGGTGCTGGCTGCCATGGGTCTCGCCTACTTCTCCATGAGCGGCGACGCGCGAAGAGCCAGTACGAGTGTTTCATCGGCGATCATTGCGCCGGACAAGTCAGTCGCCGTGCTGCCGTTCGTCAATCTGAGCGGCGATGCGGAGCAGGAATACTTCAGCGACGGCCTGACTGAGGAACTGCTCAACCGACTCGCGGGGCTACCTGGCCTGAAAGTGCCCGCCCGGACTTCGTCGTTTCAGTTCAAAGGTAAAGCCTTGCCCACTCAGACTGTCGGCCATGCGCTCGGCGTGCGCTACCTGCTCGAGGGCAGTGTGCGTCAGTCGGGCGATCGTCTGCGCGTAGCAGTACAACTCATCGAAGCCGACACGGGCTACCACAAATGGTCCCGCACGTTCGAACGCACGCGCGCCGATATCTTCGCCGTCCAGGACGAGATTGCATTAGCCGTAGCTACGGCGCTGCAACTCACGTTGCTCGGGGCGCTCACGCGGCATTCGACGACCGATCCGCGCGCCCTCGATCTGTATTTTCGCGCGAAACAGCTGCATCAGAGTTTTCACCTCGATCGCATGGCGAAAGCCGTCGAATATTACGAAGAGGCGATTCAACTCGATCCCCGCTATTCCGCAGCGTATGTAGGCCTCGCGGACGTGATATTCATGACGAAGCAGATGGCGGAATTGCGACCGGAGGATCCTTATCTCGCGCGCGTAGGACCCCTCCTTCGCACTGCGCTCGAGGTCGATCCGGACAACGGCGACGCGCACGCGCTGCTTGGCACGATGTTGCAGGACGCCTTCGATTTTGCAGGCGCCGAACGCGAGCTACGCGCCGCGGAGTCCGTGAGCCCGAATGGCGAGTACGTGCTGCGCTATCTAACGAACTTTTACCTGCAGGCGGCGTGGCCGCCCGAGAAGGCGCTCGAATACGCTGTACGCGCCCGGATGCTCGATCCGCTCAACCCCTGGACCGATGTGCAGGTCGGATGGTCGTACCTCCATATGCACGACTACCAGTCGGCGCTGCAGGAGTTCGAGCGCGTACTCGAGGTGCACCCTACATTCTGGGTTGCGGAGTGGGGTCGAGGGGGTGCGCTCGACGCCCTCGGCCAATATGAGGAGGCGCTCAAATCAGCGCTGCGCGTCGTCGCCGCGAACCGCTTCGGAGACACGGAAACAACGCTTGCAATGGCCTACGCACGACTGGGGAAAGACGCTGAGGCTCGGGCGATCCTTGAGCGACTCGGCGACCCTGCACGCGGCAAGTATTGGTCTTCGACGTTTCGCGCTGCACTCCTGACGACTCTGGGAGACCGGGCAGGGGCCTTGGCGGCGCTGGAAGACGCCTACGAAGAGCGTGACTTTCAGCTGGCCGGCGCAATGCATTCGAAATGGTTCGAACCCCTTCATGGTGAGGCGCGATTTCGTCGTCTCGTGACGCTGCTTGGTCAGGAGAAACGCGTCGAGCACGCGCGACAGGCTTGGAGCAAGGGGTGATGCGTCATGCCTACCTATCGCGTTCAGAGTTGCATCGCCCTGTGCGCAGTAACCGCGAGCCTCGTGCACGCCCAGACGCTTGAAGAGGTCGTCGTTACCGCGACGCGACGCGCCGCGCCGCTTCAGGACATTCCTGTCAGTGTCTCGGTTCTGAGCGGGAGTGAAGTTCGCGCGGCCGGGGTGCGGGACATTGCCGATGTTGCGGATCGCTTTCCGGCGCTGGCGTTCACGGACGAAGCATTCGGCGGTTCCCGGATCCTGATTCGCGGCATCGCCTCTGGCACGTTCATCGAGACGCGGCCCCTGACGGCGCTTTATTTTGACGAGACGCCGGTGATGGCGCTCTTCGGGCCGCAGTGGGGCGGCGCACGACCCGAGTTTGTGGACCTCGCGCGAGTCGAAGTGCTGCGAGGACCCCAAGGCGCTTTGTTCGGCGCCGGTGCGCTGGGCGGCGCCGTACGCCTGATTCCCAATGCGCCTGATCCCGAAGGAACCGCTGGATCCGTCGCCGCGACACTCTCCGAGACGGCGCACGGCGACGGCAATTACGAATTCGAAGGCGTCCTGAACGTTCCAGTCGCTCGCGAGAAAGCCGCCATTCGCGTCGTCGCATATTCGCGCGAGGATGCGGGCTTCCTCGACAACATCGCCCGCAGCGTGCAGGATGCCAACAGCGTGGAAATGCTCGGCGGACGCGCCTCGCTCCTGTGGCGTCCCACGCCGGAGTTGCACTTCACCTTGCGCGCGCAACGCCAGGTGCGCACAACCGGGGGCCTCAACGGCGCTGACGTGAGTGTTGCGCCATATGAGCAATTTCGTCCAACCGTTGAGCGCGACGATGATCAGTGGAACCTTTTCACTCTCACCGCCGGGTACTCGACGCCGCGCACGGAGTTGCTGTCGATCACATCCTACCTGGACCGGGAACCGCGATTCGCAGCGGACGTCAGCAGTTATGCCGAATTGTTCGTGGGGCCGCTGCCGACGTCAAACGACTTCGATGACAGTCTGCGCGATTTCATGCAGGAACTCCGCTTCACGGCGTCAGTGACGGATCGCCTGAAGGCGCTCGCCGGCGCTTACTATCAGGACCAGACGCGAGCGTACGAGCAGACCTGGATCACGCCCGGATACGATGCGCTGCACGGCGGCGCGGCGGCCAGCTTCGGTTTTCCTGATCGACCGTTCTACGCGCTCACGAGCGGCGAGATGCATCATCGAGCGCTCTACGGCGAGATCGAATTCGATATATCGCCGGCGTGGCGCGCTTCGGCGGGCGCTCGCTGGTTCGAGTTCGAGCAGGGCATCGAAAACATCAACGACGGCGTGCTTATAGGCTCTCGAGTGGTTGTCACCGCTTCGTCGAGCGAGCGAGGCGTCACGCCGCGCTTCGCACTCGAGTACCGACCAAGCGCGCAATTGCTCGCCTACGCCAGCGCAGCTCAGGGCTTTCGTCCGGGCGGCACAAATGACTTCACGGATCTGCAGGCTACGCATTGCGCTCCGGAGCTTGCAGCCCTCGGTTTCCCGACGCCGCCGCGAGGCTTTGAATCGGACACACTCTGGGACTACGAGATCGGTGTGAAATCAAGCTGGCTCAAGGGCACGCTCATGGCGAACGCCAGCATCTTTGCGATCGACTGGAGCGACATGCAGACGTTCAGAGTCATTACCTGCGCCGCACCCGACGACATGGGATTCGTCGACAACGCGGGGAAGGCCAGCAGCGAAGGCGTCGAGCTGGAATTGACTTGGGCGCCCACGGAGACATTCGGAGCCACCGTCGGCGCCGCGTACGTCAATGCACGCCTGCGCGAAGACGCGCCCAGCGTTGCCGGCGAAGACGGCGAGCGGATTGCGACCGTGCCCGATTGGAACTTGCGGGTTACACTTTCAAAGCAGTTTCAGATCACGGGACGCGTCAGCGGCTTCATGCGAGCCGACTACCGCTACACCGCGGGTTCCTGGAGCGACTTCGACGAGTCACTGCGACGTTGGCAAGCGACGCGCCAGCTCACCGACGTGATGCTCGGAATCGAAAGCCGCGGTTGGCGTGCAGAACTGTTTGCAGAAAACATCTTCGACGAGCGCGGCGTACTGGTGCACCCGAACAATCTCATCGGCGAGTGGGAGGTCCTGACGCGACCTCGGACGATCGGTGTTCGCGCACGAATCGAACTCTAGCAGCGCGCTGCCGGCAATTCCGGCTTACGTTCGCCTGAATACTTCAAGATGATCTCGCGGCGCTGTGCAGGACGCGCCATGCGCGCCCGGAGCGCTGAGGCATTCGCGCATCACTTTCGCCGGAATATTTTTATGCCTCTTTCGATCAGCCTGCGACTTCTGCTCCCGCGAGTGTTTATGGCGACCATGATTGGCGGTGCGATGG
Organism: Steroidobacter sp.; assembly: GCA_036257205.1. GTDB lineage: Bacteria > Pseudomonadota > Gammaproteobacteria > Steroidobacterales > Steroidobacteraceae > Steroidobacter. Next base: position 6,078 of record DATAFY010000491.1, read on the forward strand.
GCTCCGGCGTCGCAAATGACAATGCGAGCGGCGGCTACGATGACCTCGTGAAACTGTTCGCCGACTGGCGGGCGTTCGAGCAGCCGCCTCTGCGCGATGGCGCGCCTGACTACACTGCCGAAACGTTCGCGCGCAGACACAAGGAGCTGCGCGCTTATCGCGATCGCCTGGCCGCGATCAAGCCGGATCGATGGCCGGTCGCGCAGCAGGCGGACTATCACGTCCTGCGTGCGGAGATGAACGGATTCGATTTCTAC
>DATAFY010000520.1:0-6608 GCA_036257205.1 Steroidobacter sp.
AAGAGCTGCGTGCTGATCGACGATCTCGTCGATACGGCGGGCACGCTTTGCCATGCGGCCGAGGCGTTGAAGAACGCGGGGGCCAAACGAGTGCTCGCCTACATCACGCACGCGGTGCTTTCGGGTCCGGCGATCGAGCGCATTTCGAAATCGGCGCTGGATGAGCTCGTTGTCACAGATACGATTCCGTTGAGAGCGGAAGCAAAGAGCTGCTCGAAGATCCGGCAACTTACCGTAGCCGGATTACTGGCTGAAACCATGCGGCGCATTCGGGATGAGGAGAGCGTAAGTTCGCTCTATATAGATTGAAGCGGATAGCGGATGGCGGATAGCCGATAGCTCGGAAAAACTGATCGCTCCCGTTCGCGTCAAGGCGTCCCGACGAACTTTCGACGGAGCTCGGCGAACGGACAAAGAGGCGACCTGCGTTCCGTGCGACTCGCCTAGCGCCGTTCACGATCCGCGCCCACGAGGTCGATGCAACTGGTCGCGGTTGAATCGGCCTTTAGTTTTGCAACGGAGACCCACATGAAAACGTCTTTCGAACTCGTCGCCGATCCCCGTGACGGCGTGCAGGGGAAGGGTGCGAGCCGCCGCCTGCGCCGGGCCGGGAAAGTTCCGGCGATCCTCTACGGCGGGCGCATGGAGCCCAGACAGATCACGTTCGACCACCAGAATCTGCTGACGCTGCTGGTGAACGAGCGATTCTTCTCGACCATTCTCTCGCTCAAGATCAATGGCGAGAAGCAGGCCGCCATTCTAAAGGATGTGCAGCGCCATCCCGCCAAGAACCAGATTTTGCATATGGATCTGCAGCGTGTGCTTGAAGACGAAAAGGTGCGCATGCGCATCCCGCTGCACTTCACGAACGCAGCGGTTGCTCCGGGCGTGAAGACGCAGGGCGGCGTCGTGTCGCACCTGCTGAACGAAGTCGAGGTGACCTGTCTGCCTAAGGACCTTCCGGAGTACCTGGAGATCGACATGAGCGCCATGCAGATGAACGACATGAAGCGTCTCTCCGATATCCCGCTGCCGCCAAGCGTGGAGATCGTCGAACTCGCGCATGGTCGTGACGAAGCGGTGGTCTCCATCCATCATCCGCGCGCAGAGGAAGCCGAGACGCCAGCCGCGGCGGCCGCTGCGGCGCCCGCCGCGGGGGCTGCGCCTGCCGCTGCAGCCGAGGCCAAGAAGGAAGAGGCCAAGCCGGCCGCTGCTGCGTCGGCGAAGGGCGGCAAGAAGTAAGGAAATGCGTCCGACGCGCCGGCCGTACGGTCGGCGCGTCGCGTCCCTTTCCAGCGACTTGTCGGTTCGCGGTTCACTAAGAGTGCAGCGCCAGAGCGCTCACGCACTGATTTGATCGCCGACGCTCGTTGAAGGCAAACGCCAACCGAACCATCGCGCCATGTCCGGCACTCCTCTCAAGATCATCGTCGGTCTCGGCAACCCCGGCCCCGAGCATCTGCTCACGCGCCACAACGCGGGTTTCTGGTTAGTCGACGCCCTCGCTGCGAAACTCGGCGGCCGTTTCCGCAGTCACACGAAATTTCAGGGCGAGATCTGCCGCGCCCAGTTTGCAGGCGCGGACCTGACGCTGCTCAAACCCATGACGTACATGAACCGCAGCGGGCTTGCGATACGCGCCTTGTCGGACTACCTCAACGTGGAGCCTGCTGAAATTCTGGTCGCTCATGATGAGCTCGACCTGCCGGTCGGGGACGCTCGGTTCAAGCTCGGCGGCGGTGCGGGCGGTCACAACGGCCTGCGAGATGCGATTACGCACATCGGCGCCGACTTCTGGCGTTTGCGCATCGGCGTAGGCCATCCCGGGAATAAATCGGAAGTCATCGACTACGTCCTGCGGCGCGCTCCCAAGGAGGAAGAGGAGAAGATCCTGTCGTCCATAGGGCACGCGGTCGACTCCCTGTCGATCTTTCTTGAACAAGGAGCGGAGCGGGCGATGAATGGGCTTCATTCGAAAAGCGACTAGCGACTACGGACCAGTAATAGGTCCGGATAAATTGCAAGAGTCCCCCACCTGAACCATTCACGAATAACGCGGTCGCCAATCACTTAAAGAATCATGGGCATCAAATGCGGCATCGTCGGTCTGCCGAACGTCGGCAAATCAACGCTTTTCAACGCGCTGACGCGTGCACAGATCGCGGCGGAGAACTATCCGTTCTGCACGATTGATCCGAACGTCGGCATCGTGCCAGTGCCGGATCCGCGTCTGGCTCAGTTAGCCGGCATCGTGAAGCCCCAGCGCGTCCTGCCCGCCACAGTGGAGTTCGTGGACATCGCCGGGCTCGTCGCAGGCGCTTCCAAGGGCGAGGGGCTGGGCAACAAATTCCTGTCGCACATACGCGAGACCGATGCGATAGCGCACGTCGTGCGCTGTTTTGAGAATGACGACGTCGTGCACGTCGCCGGACGCATCAACCCGCTCGACGATATCGCCGTGATCAACACTGAACTCGCGCTGGCGGACCTCGATACGGTCGAGCGCGGTCTGCAGCGTGCGGAGAAGGCGTCGAAGGCCGGCGATAAAGATGCGATCAGATTACGTGAGCTGCTCAAGAAGCTGCGCGATCATCTGGACGCCGGCAATCCCGCGCGCTCCCTCGTTACAGATCCTGAGGAGCTGCGGCTGCTGCAGGACTTGCACCTGATTACGCTGAAGCCGCTCATGTACGTGGCCAACGTCGTCGAGAACGGCTTCACGGAGAATCCCCATCTCGACGCCGTGCGCGCGCTTGCGGCGAAAGAAAACTCGCAGGTCGTGGCCGTGTGCGCCGCGATCGAGGCGGAGATCGCTCAGCTGGACGAAACCGATCGCGCGGATTTCTTGCGCGAGCTCGGCCTGGAAGAGCCGGGGCTCAGTCGCGTGATTCGCGCGGGGTACAAACTGCTCGGGCTGCAGACATACTTCACGGCGGGCGAAAAGGAAGTGCGAGCCTGGACCGTACGGGTCGGCGCAACGGCGCCGCAGGCGGCCGGCGTGATTCACTCCGATTTCGAAAAGGGGTTCATTCGCGCCGAAGTAATCGCCTTCGACGACTACATCGCCTACAAGGGCGAGCAAGGCGCGAAGGAGGTGGGCAAATTGCGGCTCGAAGGCAAGGAGTACATCGCGCAGGAAGGCGATGTTATGCACTTTCGGTTCAATGTGTGAGCTGATCGCCAGCGACGAGTGAGCTGACGCGGCCACCGCGAAGACTAGCGAGCAGCGGCTGGCGCCTGGAAACGGCCGGGCCTAGTAGATCGCCGTCAGGCGACTCAGTCGTTTTCTTCTACGCGAAAAACTCGAGCAGGGTCCGTGTGAACTCCTGCGCTCGCTCAATGTTCGATAAATGTGCGGCGTCGAGCATTGTCAGCTTCGCATCGGGTATTGAGCGGGCGATGAGCTCGGCTAGTGCAGGCGGCGTTCCCTGATCTCTAAGGCCGCCGATGACCAACGTTTTCGCGGTAATCGTTTTGATGCTGTCGCGTTGGTCCATATCGCGGATAGCCGCGCAGCACGCCGCATACCCCTTGGGGTCGCAGCTCAGGAGCATCTGCCGGATGCGATCAACCCGCGCCGGTTCAGCGACGTGAAATTCCGGCGTGAACCAGCGCCCGAGAATTGTTTCCACCAGCGGCGACATGCCCTCCTGCAATACGGTTCGGATACGCGCGTCCCAGTTTTCGCGCAGAGGCATGTAGGGAGACGAACTACATATGGCCACTTTCAGGACGCGATCAGGCCAGTGCGTCGCCAAGTGCATGGCCGTCATGCCCCCGAGCGATAAGCCGCACAGGTGCGCCCGTGCAACGCCGCAGGCGTCCAGAATCGCGATTGCATCGCGCGCCAAGTCGTCCATGCTCGGCTCCGACTGCGAACCTGCGGTCGACTTTCCATGCCCTCGAGCGTCGTACCGGATCAGTTCGTAGCGTTCCGCGAGAGGGGCTTCCTGATCGTCCCACATTTCAAGGCTCGTCCCCAACGCGTTCAGCATGAGCAGCGCCGGCGCTCCGGCCTGCGCCGCATGCTCACAGCGTAATTGGGCGCCGCTCACCGACACCAGCTTCATGTCGTGCACTCCTTTCAAGCGCCGGATTGCAACGAAGCAACAGCACCGCGCTGCATATTAATTTAATGCACTGACCGCCGCCTTGGGTCTGGCGCCGGCCGGCCGGCTCTTCATCGACCTCGTCGGACACGAGAAATGAGCAGAAGGTCGATAACCGGCGCCGTCCGCGCGAGGGATCGGATCGCATCCAGCTCGACTTCGAGTCTAAACAGTTGCGCTATCGGCCCGCGGTGCTGCGCCACCGAAGCGAACTTGCGGCGTGCGCGCAAGCAGCTCGAAGGCATCAAGGCGCGCATCGCTCATCAGTTTCCAGATTTCCGCGACCTGAAAGATGTCGGAGGCACGCAGGCGCGCCGCACCTGCAATCAAGTCTTCGACCACTTCGTCGTCCACTGCGAGTCGCGCATGGCAAGAACGATCTCGCGTTCGCGACGTTCCAGGCCTACCGGAGCATCCTCGATTCGCACTGGCAGCCCGAGATTGACCTGAGCCAGGGCAAGCGAATGGTCAACAAGGCGCGTGTCATGAAGCGCGACAAGGACCGCACCAAGACTGGCGAAGACCGCATCGGGAAGCGAGGGGCAGGCGATGGAGCCGAGCCCACGCGCGCAGGCTCGGGCGGCTGCCGGAATCAATGCGGTTGTGTCGTCAGCCGCGGACGGAAGCCAAGCAGCCGCGGTCTCCCAGCAGACCCCAGAACTTGGCACTGGAACCGCGCCAGACTTGCGTAAGTGGGCGAAATGCTTTGGAAATTGTATGGTGGACAGGGAGGGACTCGAACCCTCGACCCCGGCATTATGAGTGCCGTGCTCTAACCAGCTGAGCTACCTTTCCATCCGGGCGGGCGAAAGCACCCGAGAAACGGGCCGGCGATTTTCAGGGCGCGCCGGAGGGGTGTCAAGCCAGCCTCGCTCCTGCGGCTCTCGGGTATCGCGGCGCGATCGATTTGCTACATTCCCGACTGGTTCCCCGTCGTGAGCGCCACACAGCAATGTCCGACCAATATGACTGATCCGGGGCTTTTCGATCTACGTCGAAAAGTTGCACTCGTTACGGGCGCATCGAGCGGCCTGGGGCGGCGTTTCGCCCTCGTGCTTGCACGGGCCGGTGCGAAGGTGGGGCTCGCGGCTAGGCGACTCGATGCGCTCGAAGCTCTCGCAGGTGAGATTCGCGAAGCTGGGGGCGAGGCGGCGAGCGTGCGCCTGGACGTGACCGACGTGGTTGGAATCTCCGAAGCCCTCGCCCAGCTTGAACGGGCGTTGGGACCGGTCGACGTCTTGGTCAACAACTCGGGGATGTCCATCTCGAAGCGGCTGCTCGAACAGAGCGAAGAAGATTGGGACGATGTCGTGGATGTGAACCTCAAGGGCGCGTTCTTTGTTGCGACGGAAACCGCGCGACGCATGCGCGCGAGCGGCCGGCGCGGCAGCATCATCAATATCGAATCGATTCTCAGTTTTCGCCAGATCGGACACGTCGCGCCCTACGCCGCCTCGAAAGCGGGCCTGAGGCAACTGACGAAGAGTATGGCGCTGGAGCTGGCGCGCCATGGCATTCGAGTGAACGGCATCGCACCGGGCTACTTTGCGACCGACATCAATCGCGACTTTTTCGAAACCGAGGCGGGCGCTGCAATGATCAAACGCATCCCGCAGCGACGACTCGGCAACCTCGAGGATCTCGATGGTCCGTTGCTGCTGCTCGCGTCCGATGCGTCCCGGTACATGACGGGCGCCACCATCGTGGTCGATGGAGGTCATCTAGTGAGCAGTCTGTGAGCCTTGGACTGCGTGCCTCGTCGCGGTGAGCGAGTGGTCGTGAGCGGGCCTGCGCGCTCGCCAGCGCTTCGGACGGTCCGCAGCGCTCGCCGCTGCCATGTTTCATTAACCGGTTGACGGCGATAGTTCTTCTTTCTTTTTCTTGCTCCGCCACTTTCCGCCACGATCCTTCGCCGACGCGCCATGACGCGCGCGTCGTTGCGTCCGCATCTGCGCTTTGAATAGCTCCCAAGGAACGACTGCATCGGGATGAACGAGCAGGCCGGTCCGGAAGCGTCGAGAGCGACCAGAGAGGAGCACAGCCATGATGAAGCGAACGTTGATTGCGGCGATGAGCGGCGGCGCGTTGCCCGAACAGATTCGCGTGACGGCCCACGGCGAAGATCTCGCCACCGCGCCCAAAGGAGATCTCGAGGCTTATGCCTGGGAGCGCCGCGTGAGCGTGTCGATCCATTCCGCAGCCGCAACTCAGCTCGCCCGGTCGCAGTGACTACTACGGGCCGTCGCGCGATCGACGGCCCGTTTTTCAGCTGTTCGGCATCCTCCTCCTACAGTGCGTGCATGCTCATGAACGATTCAGGCGCAGCTTCTCCGGTCATCGTCCACTTCGGTTCTTCGTCAGCTGAGATCACGACGTCCAGACCGCCTGCGGATCAGTTGCTGCAAGGCGATCCGAGGCAAGTCACGCGAGCTACTTCTTCGACGGCGCTGGCCAGTTCCATGCGGGCGTATGGGAGAGCACGCCGGGGCGATGGCGCGT
>DATAFY010000526.1:0-1984 GCA_036257205.1 Steroidobacter sp.
ATGAACGGCCATTTCGTGCTCTACTGTGTGCCACAACTCGGCGCACAGAGTGGTAGTTCCGGGAACGAGGGCGTTGCGCGCACGTCCAGCGGCCTTGAGCATGCGCCAATATTCCGAACCGTGATTTCGCAGCAGCGCCGAAAGGGCGCGCCATTCGACGTCAGCTTCGGCGATTTGCGTGCGAGCTAGGAAATCGCGGAAATTGTCGATATCTCCGCCCGGTAGGGGCACGCGATGCGTGGGGGCGGGCGGCGCAGCGAGCTGCGGGGAATGTTGCAGCAGAATGTTCAGAGCGCGCGCAGCGTCGGCTCGCGCGGTCGTGAAGCGAATTCCCACGAGACTGACGAGTCCGCCCACACCGTGAGCAGTGCGGTGATCGGTGATGCGCGATTCCTTGCCGAAGCTCAGTTCGGTTTTCGTGGCCGTATCTCCGAACGGTACGAGCCCAAAGTTCGCGAACGTCACTTCCTCGCGCGAGAGGGCAAGCTGCGGATACACCGTATTGAGTTCCGCAAGCCAGCAATCGATTTCCTCTTCCCCCACTCGCGCCGAATCGGGTGAGTGGGGGAACAGGCGATGCCATACGCCGAACAGCGTCTTGTCGCGCCAGGGCGCCGCGAACAAGTGGCGAGTGGAGCGCGCGAGCACCGCGTCCTTGTCGCGGCTCAACCCCTGAACTGCGAGGGCATACTCACAGGAGGGTGGGCGATCGACGATGAAATATGCGTCACGAGAAAACGGCGAGCGCCGAAACGGGCCAAAGCGCTCAGGATCCTGGAGCAGATAGTCTGCCCACGGACCGGCCGCGTTCAGCGTCAGGCGGGCGCGTACGTCGAACTCTTCTCCACTCTCTCGATCGCGGGCCCGGACGCCGGCGACAGCCTGCCCTCGCCAGAGGAAGCGGCGGACATCGATGTAGTTGCATACCGTCGCCCCGGCGGCGGCGGCTGCTTTCACGAACGCGAGCACGAGGCGGGCGGGATTGTGCATCTGACCGTCTTCGAACACGACGGCGCCGGAGAGGTCGGGGGTCGAAAGATGGGGAAAGCGTTCCAGCACCTCCGCCCGCGATAGGAAGCGAGTGCGAGCGATGCGTCGTTCAGGATCTGCAATGTGTGCATTGCGTCCGAGGGTCAGCAGATCGTACAAGCACGCACCCACGCCGAGAAACGCGCGTCCGCGTCGACCCCAACCGTACGTCGGAATCGCGATCTGAAGCGGATGTACCAAGTGCGGTGCGATTCGCAGGAGCGCGGCGCGTTCCCGGCAGGACGCGCGCAGCCGGCGCACGTCCGCGTGCTGAAGATACCGGATGCCGCCATGAACCATCTTGAAACACTCGGCGGACGCGCCGCCGCCAAAATCGCGGCGCTCTACCAGAGCGGTGCGCAAGCCGCGCATGGCAGCATCGCGAGCGGCTGCAGCGCCGAATGCGCCGCCGCCGATGACCAGGACGTCGAATTCTCCATCGACGAGAGCTTTCGGGTTGCGTTGCATAGGCGTTTGGGAGCGATGCACGATCAATGCCCGACGCGGTCGTCCGTGCAGTGAGGAGTATGAGTGTTGTAGCGATGCTGTTTATGGACGCGGCGTAGATGCAACCTCTAGAACTCATTTATGCAACTCGAGCGAGGGGTCTCGCTTCGAGCGGATCGCCGCTGACGGGATGTAACGTTTGCATTCATGCTTGTAAGGTTTTCGAGGGAAACGCCGCGGCCGCCCCGCGCATTGCGAGTATCTTCCAGCAGCAGCAGTTGAATCCGTGGTACGCAACTTGCTCAAAGTCGTTCTCTGGTCGTGCGTGTGCGGCCGGTCTGGTGAGAAATCTTCAAGTGTGATCACGCGCGCCACGAGCAAGCCATGGAATGTCGTTAAAGACTTCAAGTCGTGCCGCATCTGCGTCCGCAGCGTTTCTTACTTTGGAAGCGCTGGCCCATGTTATGGAGGCAATCGCTGCACTGTTTCGGGTCGCTCAGCCGCTTGA
>DATAFY010000536.1:0-5457 GCA_036257205.1 Steroidobacter sp.
GCCGGTGGATAAGAAGAAGTAAGTTCGCGACGAGCGTCCTGAGTTAGAAGTTCGGATACAGAATCGCTTGTTGCTATCGAGGATGATCTGCGCCAATTCGCTCGCTAATCGCTGGTAAGAAGTCGACAGTCGAAGCAGCTATGCGCCTATCCATCATCGTCGCGGCCTCAGAGAACAACGTCATCGGCGTCGGTAATCAGCTGCCGTGGCGCCTGCCGGACGAACTTCGTCGTTTCAAGGCGCTGACTCTGGGCAAACCGATTCTGATGGGGCGCAAAACCTACGAGTCCATCGGTCGGCCGTTGCCGGGACGTCGCAACATCGTGATCTCGCGTCGGCTCGGGCTGAGCATCGAGGGCGTGGATGTTTGCTCTTCCCTCGAGCAAGCGATGGCGATCGTTGCGTCTGCCGAAGAAACGATGCTGATCGGCGGCGCAGATCTGTATCGGCAACTGTTGGCCCGCACTCAGACCATTTACCTGACGCGGGTGCACGCGACGCTCGCGGGCGATGCTTTCTTTCCGGAGCTGGCGCGCGATGAGTGGCGCGAAGTGAACAGAGAAACGCACGCGCAGGATGAGCGCCATGCTCATGCGTTCACGTTCCTGACGCTCGAGAGGGCGGCGCCATGAAACCCCGCTACAACTGCCTCGCCTGTCCCGGATACTGCTGCAGTCATTCGCGTATCGCAGTGAGCGAGTACGACATCGCAAGATTGGCCCGGCATTTCGGCCTAAGCGTGCGCGAAGCGAAGCAGCGCTTTACCTACCGGTACCGCACGAAGGAGGTGGACGAACAGATCCTTCGCCATCGGAAGGACCACATTTACACGTCGGTCTGCCGCTTCTTCGATCGCGACGAGCGGCGCTGCACCGTGTACGAGGCGCGTCCGAACGTGTGCAGGAAATATCCGTACGGGAATATCTGCGGCTATCATGATTTCCTGAAATTCGAACGCGAGCATCAGGGCGATGACGAGTTCATTCCTTCGGCATGACCTTATGACCAGGGAGCCGCGATCAGTGCTTCACGCTAGCCAGTCGCCCGCCTAAGTGCGCCTGAACAAGTACATTAGCGAAACCGGCGTTGCGTCGCGCCGCGAGGCGGACGCATGGATCGAGGCGGGGCGCGTGACGGTCAATGGCGCGCTCGCCGCGCTTGGCGCGCAGGTCAAAGACGGCGATGTCGTTTGCGTGGACGGCCGTCCGGTGGGCGCCGCCAAGAAGCACGTTTACGTCGCCCTGAATAAGCCTGTCGGCGTCACGAGCACCTCGGAGCGATCCGTCGAAGGCAACATCGTCGATCTCGTGAACCATCCCGATCGCATTTTTCCGATCGGCCGGCTCGACAAGGATTCGGAAGGTCTGATCCTCCTCACAAACAACGGCGACATCGTCAACGAGATTTTGCGCAGCGAAAATGAGCATGAGAAGGAATACATCGTTACGGTAGATCGGGCCGCCACCGAAATTTTCCTGAACGGAATGGCGAGCGGCGTTCGGATCCTGGGAACCGTGACGAAGCCCTGTAAAGTTCGACGCGTCGATGCGTGCACCTTCCGGATCATTCTCACGCAAGGGCTCAACCGACAAATACGCCGGATGTGCTCCTTCTTCGGCTACAAAGTCATACGGTTGCAACGGGTGCGCGTCATCAACATCACCCTGGCCGGTCTGAAGCCGGGGCAATGGCGCGAGCTGAGGCCTGAGGAGGTTCGGGGGTTGCTGCCCGGCAAACCGGACTTCAATTTCTAGCAACGGGCGAGTAGGGGCGGGACACCCTCTTCGCCTCAGTCATTGCTTTGAGTTCACTCCACCGTCACAGATTTCGCCAGATTGCGCGGCTGATCGATGTCGCGGTCCTTCGCGAGCGCCACGTGGTAAGCAAGCAGCTGCAGCGGGATATTAAGCAGTATCGGGTCCAGCTCCGGTTCCGAGCGCGGAACTTCGATGATCCCCTCGACGCCCGCGGGTAAGGGCGCGCCCGCATGGCTGAGGACGCAAACCGGGCCGGAGCGCGCGCGGATTTCCTCGATCGTGGACATGTTTTTGGCGAAAAGATCATCACGAGGCGCGATCACGATGGTTGGAGCGTCAGGATTGATCAGCGCCAGAGGTCCGTGCTTGAGCTCGGAAGCTGGATACGCTTCCGCATGCAGGTAGCTCACCTCCTTGAGCTTCAAGGCCCCTTCCATGGCGACCGCGTGACCTGCGGCGCGCCCGACGAAGTAGACGTCCTTCGACGCCGCCACTCTTGTCGCGAGTCGTGCGATGTGCTGCTCGTGATTGAGGATCTCTTCGATCTGCTCCGGAAGCGCTTCCAGCGCCTGCAGTAAGCGCGCGCCGTGGGCCGTGGATAGATCTCGAAGTCGGCCGAAGTGGATCGCGAGGAGCGCGAAAGCCGTCGCGGTGCACGTAAAGGTCTTCGTGGAAACGACCGCAATCTCCGGCCCCGCGTGCAAGTACACTCCGCGGCCGCATTCGCGGGCGACCGTACTGCCGACGACGTTGACTACGCCGAGAACGCGACCGCCCTTGCGCTTGATCTCCTGCACGACGGCCAACGTATCGAATGTTTCGCCGGATTGGCTGACCGCTATGTACAGCGTGTCCTGCTCGATGACGGGATTGCGGTAGCGGAATTCGGAAGCCGGCTCGGCGTGTGCAGGAATGCGCGCAAGCTGTTCGATCATGTGCGCTCCCATGCAGCCCGCGATATAGGCGGAACCACAGCCGAGAATTTTCACGCGGCGGATTTCCAGCAGTTCGCGCGCGGCCATTTCCAGCCCGCCGATATGCGTTGTCTGAAACCGTGGCTCGAGCCGACCCGTGAGCGTCCGACGGACCGCTTCCGGCTGTTCCGCGATCTCCTTGCGCATGTAGTGCTCGAAGCCGGTCTTGTCGAATGCGTCCTGTGTCCAGGTGATGGCCGAAGGAGACTTTGAGACGGCGCCGCCGTCCAGGGTCGAGGTCTCATAGCCGTCGGCGCGCACGACGGCGACTTCGCCGTCGTCAAGGTGCACCACGCTGCGCGTGTAGCGCACCAGCGCCGCCGGATCGGAGGCGACGAACATTTCGCGCTCTCCGATCCCCAGCACGACTGGGCTGCCGTTGCGCGCCACCACGAGCGACTCTGGCCGCTGCGCATCCAGCACCGCAAGTCCATAAGTGCCGGTCACCAGCCGCAGCGCGGCGCGAACGGACTGTTCCAGCGTTTCTGCGGGTGCGGCGGCGATCAAATGGGCCAGAACTTCCGAATCTGTGTCGGAGCGAAATTCGACGCCGGACGCTTGTAGTCTCGCGCGCAGCTGCGCGGCGTTCTCGATGATGCCGTTGTGCACGATGGCGTAGCGCTCCTGGGCATCGCAGTGCGGATGGGCGTTGCGATCACTCGGTTCGCCGTGTGTGGCCCATCGGGTGTGCGCAATCCCGGGCGTTCCTTTGAGGCGTTGCGCCGTCAGACGCTCCAGATCGCGCACCTTGCCTTTCGTCTTATAGATCGCAAGCTTGTTGTTGCGCGCGCAGACGACGCCGGCGGAGTCATAGCCGCGGTATTCGAGACGAAGCAGACCTTCCATGAGTATCGGCGCTGCGTCGCGCTTGCCGATGTAACCAACGATGCCGCACATGAACGCTCTCCTGCCATAAACCGTTAGCCGTAGATCACTCGTCGGATCTGCCGCTGCGAGTAAGCGGGGGCGCGAAAGCGCCGTTCCCGCAGTTCACCGGCAAGCCGCTGGAAAATCGCGCTGTTCGAATGGCCTTGCGACTGCAGTTGCAGGTGGCGCCGTCGAATGAATTCCTCGGGCGTCTCGTTCATGAACGCCACGACTTCATTGACGATGCGAGCGGCTTCTGCCGTCGAAAGCCGGCTGCTGCGAACGAGGTAGGCGATGAGCTCACCGAGTTCGGGCAGGTCCGACATGGGTGAGGAGTCTGCCGGGAAGGAGGTCATGTCCCAAGAATTCTGCCCGAAACCGGGCACGAATTCGAGAAAAAGGGTCGCTTAGTCCGCGCGCGGGGTGAATCGCCGGGCCAGTGCGCACCAAAGCTACGAGTTAAGCATCATGTTTGCTGCTGCCGGAGGATGCCGGCGCTTGCAGCCGTGAGGGTAAAGAGGTCCGCCGGGCCCCGTGCATCGGGCCGGCTTGCGTCCCTAGCGTGTCGACGCGGCTGTCAACGCAAACGCGAGCACGCTTCCAGACATCCATTTCAGGAGATATCCAGGCAGACAGGTTCGCATGCTGCGGTTGTGGCGATAAGCCGCTGCGCGCGCGGGTCCTGCGCGGCCTTGGATCAAAAATCCACGACGCCGCGCGCAAGTTCGATCACGTCGCCGGCGACGAAGATGCGGCGCTCGGCATCGATGTGCAGATGAAGCGCTGAAGGCCGGCCGGTGTATTCGCCCTGAGCGATCTCCAGCGATAAGGGCGTCGGGCGCTGCATGGCGATGCACCAGCCCCCGAGATTGGCCGTCGCCGATCCGGTAGCGGGATCCTCGAGCATTGCGGCGCCGAGCGGAAAGAAAAAGCGCGACAGGCAACGCCGAGCATCCAGTTCCGTGAATACGTAGATCATTCTGTGGCCGTCTTCGCTCACCACCTCGCCGCCCAGGGCGGCGTTCGGGCGTGCAGCGCGTACGGCGCGCTCGCTCGTGAGCGGCACGATCAATTGTTCTTTGCCCGCCTTCACCCACAGCGGACGTTCGCCGATGTCGCTTTCGGCGAGGCCCAACATGGCGGCGAGCAGCGATTTCGGGGCATCGACCTCGCGCCAACGAGGCGCCTGCGCCTGAAAGGTCCAGCGCGTTCCGTCCGCTTGCACCGGGATCACGCCGGCCTGGGTTTCCAGTGTGAGCGCTGCTCCGCCCAAACCCAGCGCGCGGCAGACGAATGCAGAGCCGAGCGTTGGATGTCCCGCAAACGGCATTTCGTAGCGCGGCGTGAAGATCCGTACGCGCGCATTGGCGACAGAGGAGGGCAGCAGGAAAGTCGTTTCCGAGAGGTTGAATTGGCGCGCCAGCGCGAGCATCGACGCTGAATCCAGCGACTCGCCGTGTTCGAAGACGCACAAGGGGTTGCCGGTCAGCGCTGCGCCTTGATCGGTGAACACGTTGACGATACGGAAGTTGAGTGCGGGCATGGTCGGCTGCGGGTCGTGAGGGCGCATGCGGAGAAGCGAAGATCGGATGATCTGCGCTCACACATGGACGCGTAAATGCACAGTAGGGCCCCAAGCCCGCCGTTACAGCCCTACAAGATGGGCGGAAGGCGCTCTTCGATCATGCGCGCAGCAGCTGCGTAGTCGATGTCCGTGAGCGCCGCGGTTGTGCGGGTAAGCTGCGTCAGGATCTTGTTCTGAATACGGCCGCGCTCGAGTGCGAGAGCATACGGAATCTCATCGTGAAACATGACCATGGAGTACCGCGGCACGAACCGGGTGGGAAAGCGACGTTCGA
>DATAFY010000122.1:0-2954 GCA_036257205.1 Steroidobacter sp.
AACTTCTACGTGCGTCAACCGTTAGCCGGCTCGCGTACGTAAATCTCACACATGGTCGTGGATCGCATACGCCCACGGGGTCGGTCTCACGATGCAAGCTTTGCGGCGATCCATGACGGCGCGGCGGCGAGCGCCGCATCAAGTTTCGAAGGATCATTGCCGCCCGCTTGCGCCAGATCGGCGCGGCCGCCGCCGCGCCCGCCGACTTGCTGGGCTACGAAATTCACCAAATCGCCGGCCTTGAGCGTCTCGGCGCGATCAGGCGTCACGCCCGCAATGAGCACCACCTTGTCGGGAGCCTGCACGGAAGCGAGGACGATGGCCGCGGATCTCAGTTTATTTTTCAGCTGGTCTACAGCGTCCCTGAGCGCCGACGCGTCGGCGCCGTCGAGACGCTGTGCTACAACCTTCAGCCCGCCGACGTCGACCGCCGCAGAGGACAAGTCGCTGCCGTGGCCGCTCGCCAGCTTCGATTTAAGGCCCGCAATCTCTTTTTCCAGTTTGCGGCTGCGTTCAATGAGCTGTTTGACCTTGTCGTCAACGTCATCACGGCTCGCCTTCACCGTAGCTGCGACGTCGCGCAGCAGCTGGTCGGTTTGCGCAATCCAGTCGAGCGCCGCCTGACCCGTGAGGGCTTCAATGCGACGCACGCCGGAGGCCACGCCGCCTTCGGCGATGATCTTGAAGATGCCGATGTCGCCCGCGCGACTGACGTGCGTGCCGCCGCACAATTCCGTCGAGAAGTCGCCGAAGCGCAGCACGCGGACTTCGTCTTCGTATTTCTCGCCAAAGAGCGCCATCGCGCCTGAAGCGACCGCCGCGTCATAAGACATCAACTTTGTCTCGGCCGCGGCGTTCGCACGGATCTGCGCGTTGACGAGCCGCTCGACTTCCTTGAGCTCGGCCGGCGTGACCGCCGCGTAATGCGAGAAGTCGAACCGCAGGCGATCGGGAGCGACCAGCGAACCTTTCTGCGCCACATGGGAACCGAGCACTTTTCGCAGCGCCGCATGCAGCAGGTGGGTAGCGGAATGGTTCAGCATCGTCGCACTGCGACGCGGCTCATCGACTCGCGCTTCCAACCGATCGCCCAACTTGAGCTCGCCATCGCTCACGCGACCGATGTGAGCGATGGCGCCGCCCAGTTTCTGGGTATCGAGAACCTGAAACTGCCCCGCGGCGCCGACAAGCGCCCCGGCGTCTCCCACCTGCCCGCCGCTTTCCGCATAAAACGGCGTATGGTCCAGAATGACTTGCCCCTCTTCTCCCGCACGCAGGACCTCGACGCGCTGTGTACCGCGGAGCAAAGCGATGACTTGCGCCTGATCGACCAGCCGCCCATAGCCCGTAAAGCTGGTTTTTCCCTCGATCGATACGCCGGCGCGCAGATCGACGCTGAACTTGCTGGCGGCGCGCGCGCGCTCGCGCTGAGCCTCCATGGCCGCCTCAAAACCCGCCTGATCGATCGTGAGCCCTCGTTCGCGTGCGATGTCAGCCGTGAGGTCGACAGGAAACCCGAAGGTGTCGTAGAGCCGAAACACGGTCTCACCCGGGATCTCGTTTGAGCGCAGCGTCCGAATCGCCTCCTCAAGGAGAGCCATGCCCTGAGACAACGTCTCCGCAAAACGCTCCTCTTCCTGTCGCAACACACGCTCGACGTGCTGGCGTTGCGCGGTGAGTTCGGGATAAGCGGCGCCCATCTCTGTCTCGAGGGGGCCCACGAGCGAATGAAAGAACGGCCGCGTCTGACCTAGTTTGTAGCCGTGACGAATCGCGCGACGAATGATCCGCCGCAGAACGTAACCACGGCCCTCGTTTGAGGGCAGCACGCCGTCCGCGATCAGGAAAGTACACGCGCGGATGTGATCGGCAAGGACGCGCAGCGACTTCGAATTCAGATCGCTCGTCCCGGTGGCCTTCGCGGCCGCCTTGATCAGATTGACGAATAGGTCGATTTCATAGTTGGAGTGCACGCCCTGCATCACCGCCGCGGTGCGCTCCAGGCCCATCCCCGTATCGACGGAAGGTCTGGGAAGCGGCGTCAGCACGCCGTCTGGCGAGCGATCGAACTGCATGAAAACCAGATTCCAGATCTCGATCCAACGGTCGCCGTCTGCCTCGGGCGCGCCCGGCGGTCCACCCGGAATGTGGGCGCCGTGGTCGTAAAAGATTTCCGTACACGGACCGCACGGCCCGGTCTCGCCCATCTGCCAGAAATTGTCGGAGCCGCCGCCCGGTTTGTCCCCGATGCGCACGATCCGCTCCGCGGGCAAGCCGATGTCGTTTCGCCAGCTGTCGAACGCCTCCTCATCGGTGTGGTAAACGGTGACCAGCAGGCGGTTCGGATCGATGCCGAGCCAGTCTTTGCCGGTCACGAAATCCCATGCAAACCGGATGGCGTCCTTCTTGAAGTAATCGCCGAAACTGAAGTTGCCCAGCATCTCGAAGAAGGTGTGGTGTCGCGCGGTGTAGCCAACGTTCTCCAGATCGTTGTGCTTGCCGCCTGCTCTGACGCAGCGCTGGGCCGTCGCGGCGCGTGCATAACTTCGTTTGTCCTTGCCGAGGAACACGTCCTTGAACTGCACCATCCCCGCATTGGTGAACAACAAGGTGGGGTCGTTGCCCGGGACAAGTGAACTGGAAGGCGCGATGTGATGGCCGCGCTCGCGGAAGAACTGCAGAAAAAGCGAGCGCAACTCGGCGCTCGACAGGCGCTTGGCGGTCATACGAAGAAACGATTGGCGGTTGACGTCAGTAGTGGGGGCGCATTCGCAGCCCGAAAGTCCTTCTACAGCAGATGAGTCCGGATTTGAGTGCGCCTCAGTCGGGCCACTCCCCGGCGGCATCTTCGCCAATCGCTTCTGGGTCGCGACCGCCAAGGGCGGCGCGGATCTGATCGGCGCTAAACCCTCGATATTGAAGGAAGCGCGCCTGTTTTGCACGCTCGCTAGCAC
>DATAFY010000552.1:0-6385 GCA_036257205.1 Steroidobacter sp.
GCGATGCGTTCACGCGCGAATTGAGCTGCCACGGCGCGCAGTGCGTCGATGTCCTCGCCCAGCCCAAAATCGAATTCCTCCATCGCAGAACCCTCTCACCAGGCATCATTGTCCTATTGTCCGACAATCGGTCAGAGTGTCAATGAACAAAAAGACTGGATCCGTTCCCCGGCCTCGCCGCAGCGCAGCATCGCCCTCAAGAGCTCTCGCGCCTGCAACGGCTGACGCCGCGCCGTTGTTCGAGCCCGTCGAGCGCGAGCCTGCGTACATCCGCGTGTTCGGAGCAATCGAGCAGAAAATTCTGTCCCGCGAGCTGCGTGAGGGCGATGTGTTGCCGGGCGAGCTCGACCTTGCGCAGCAGTTCCGGGTGCACCGCTCCACCGTGCGCGAGGCGCTGCGGCAGCTCGAGAGCACGGGTTTGATCACTCGCCCGCCCGGCGCCAAGCGAATGCTCGTGAGCCGTCCGGCCGCGGCTAAAGTGGCCTCAGGCCTGCATCAGGCGCTGGTGCTGCATGAGGTGTCCTTCGTGGACGTGTGGGAAGCGATGATGATCATCGAGCCCGAAGTAGCAGCGCTTGCAGCGGTGCGTCGCACCGACTCGGATCTCGACGCGCTCGTACGCGCCAGCGAGAGGTTTTGCAATTGGCCCGTGGGCGATCAGGGCGCAGTGCGCGTGGTGGCGGAATTCTTCGAGGCGATGGGCGTGGCCGCCCGCAACCGGGTGCTCGTCCTGGCCAAGCAGTCACTGACGCAGGCGTTGGCGCCCTCGCTCGCGCGCATGATCGACGCTGTGCCCCAGGCGCGCACCCGCATCGCGGATGCGCAGCATGAGATCATCGCAGCGCTGCGCGCTGGGAACGCGGAAGAAGCGCGTCGCTGGATGCTGAAGCACGTGCGCGACTTCAAGCGCGGCTACGAGCTGGCAGGCATCTCGCCTGATACGCCGATATCCATCTAGTCGTGACGAGGCGAGCAGGCGCTGGCGGCGGCTCTCGTCGAACCGCCGCGGGTCCATCTGCGCTCGACCAGCTGCCTCGTTTTCGATCAAACCAGCTCGACCGCCATCGCGGTCGCTTCGCCGCCGCCGATGCACAGCGATGCGACGCCGCGCTTCAGACCGCGCTTTTTCAGCGCGTGCAGCAAGGTCGTCAGGATGCGCGCGCCGGTGGCGCCGATCGGATGACCTAGGGCGCAGGCGCCGCCGTTCACGTTGACTTTGGCGTGCTCCAGCCCAAGGTCGCGGATGGCGGCCATCGCCACGCACGCAAAGGCTTCGTTGATCTCGTACAGATCCACCTGACTGGCGCTCCAGCCGGTCTTCTTGAGCACGGACTGGATCGCGCCGACCGGAGCGGTCGTGAACCATTCGGGCTCCTGCGCGTGACTCGTGTAGCCCACCACTCGGGCGAGCGGCTTGAGATTGTGGGTGCGAATTGCCGCAGCGTTCGCCAGGATGAGCGCCGCTGCGCCGTCCGAAATGGACGAGGAGCTTGCGGCCGTCACCGTACCGTCCTTGTTGAAGGCCGGTCTCAGCGCGGGAATTTTGGCGATATCGCAGGTGAACGGCGTTTCGTCCTTCGCAACCACGCGCTCGCCCTTGCGATCCTTGATGAGGGCGGGTGCGATTTCCGCATCGAACTGCCCGCTCTCGACAGCGTGTAGAGCGCGACGCACGGATTCGGCTGCGTAGTCGTCCTGGTCCTTGCGCGTGAACCCGTACTTTTTCGCGGTTGCATCCGCAAAGAAACCCATCATCTGTCCGTCGAACGGGCTTTGCAGCCCGTCATAGAACATGTGATCGATGATTTCCCCGTGCCCCATGCGCAGACCCGCGCGCGCCTTGGGCAGCAGATACGGCGCGTTGGTCATGGATTCGATGCCGCCCGCGAGTACGACCTGAGCCGAGCCGGCGCGAATCTGATCGCTCGCGAGCATCGCCGCCTTCAGGCCCGATCCGCACATCTTGTTGATGGTGGTGGCCGGCACGTGCGACGGCACGCCGGCCGCGAGCGCCGCCTGTCGGCCCGGCGCCTGACCGACGCCGGCCATGAGCACGCAGCCGAAGATGCTTTCCTCGATGTGGTCCGGCGCGATGGCGCTGTCCTTAACGGCGGCTTGCGCCGCGATCGCGCCAAGTTGCGGAGCGCTCAGGGGGCTGAGCGCGCCCTGGAACGAGCCGATCGGAGTGCGGCGTGCGGCAATGATGTAAACGTCTTCGCTCATGACAAGATTTCCGGTGGACGGTTGGCGGTCGGCGTTTTACGCAAGGGCGCCTGGCGGTCAAGAAAGCACGCTGTTGCAGCGTGCCGGCGCATACGGAAGTTTGGTGCGGCCAATTGCCGCAAGACGCTCCTCGGCCAAGCGCCGTGCAGCTTGCCAGGTGGGGACGTTGCTGCGCTTTGCAAGCTCGAGAATGCGCGCAATCACGGCGTGAATCCGCGCCACGCTTCTGATTGCGCGCTCCTCGTTGTAGCCATCCAGCTCCGCGGCGCTGTTGATGAGGCCGCCTGCGTTGATGGCGTAGTCCGGCGCGTACAGGATTCCGCGTCGTTCCAGTTCGGTCCCGAGCTCTTCGGATTCGAGCTGATTGTTCGCGCCGCCTGCGACGATCTCGCATCGCAAGCGAGGCACGGTGTCCTCGTTGATGACGGCGCTCAAGGCGCATGGCGAGAACACCGTCGCGTCCACGTCGTAGATCTGGGACATCGAGACGGGCTCCGCGCCGCATTCATCAACCACCTGCTCGATGCGTTCTTCGTTGATGTCCGTGACGAATACTTTCGCGCCGGCGGCGCACAGCAGTTTCACCAGGTGATAACCCACTTGCCCCGCGCCCTGGACCGCGAAGCTGGCGCGGTGCAGATCGGCGTGGCCGTACTTGAACTCAAGACATGCGCGAATGCCATGCATCGCGCCGAGCGCCGTGAACCGCGACGGATCGCCGCTGCCGCCGTTCTCGGGCGCCGCACCGACGACGTGCGCCGTTTCGCGGCGGATGAACTCCATGTCATCGACGTTCGTGCCGACGTCCTCGGCGAGGATGAAGCGTCCGCCGAGCGACTGTATGAAACGCCCAAGCGAGCGAAAAAGCGCTTCGCTCTTGTCCGTCTCGGGATTGCCCAGGAGTACGGCCTTGCCGCCGCCGAGATTGAGGCCGGCGATCGCCGCCTTGTAGGTCATGTCGGCGGAGTGTCTCAGGACGTCGCGCATCGCATCGGCTTCGCTGGCGTAAGGCCACATTCTCAGCCCGCCGAGCGCAGGCCCGAGCACGGTGTTGTGAATCGCCGTGATGCAGCGCAGGCCCGAGTCGGCGTGATGAAAAAGCGTGATCTGCTCGTGTCCGAGTGCGGTGATCGTTTCGAACAGATTCATCCAAGCGCGTCCTTAGAACTGCTGGCCATGGGCTTCATTATAGATAGCGCGGCAAGACTCGCGCTTCGCCTCTTTAGGCGCGGCGCGTTTCAGGTGCGATTCCATCCGCGCCCGCGAGGTCAGGCTCTGCCGTGAGGTGAAGAATGTGCGCACGCGATTGCTCTTTCAGCAGTGCGGCGGCCGCGCTCGGGTCCATCTGTGAATATGGACCGAGCGGCGGCAGAACGTGAACGTCAATCACGCCACGGCGCAGCAGCAGGCGGCCGCTCGGTAGGATGCGGCGGGTGCCGAGAACGCCGACGGGCACGATGGGCATCCCAGCGCGCGCAGCAATCGCGAAGGCGCCTGTGTGAAATTTTCCTATTCCGGGCTGGGCCAGGAATGTGCCCTCCGGAAAGAAGGCGAGCGCCTGACCGGAATCCGCGGCCTTGATCAACCTGCGCGCATCCATACCGCCGGCGTGGCGATTGAAGCGATCGACGAATTCCGAGCCGATGCGTCGCAGGAGCAGTCCGGCGAGCGGTACGCGACTGACTTCTTTCTTGATGACAAAACAGAAGCGCGCCGGCAACGCGGCTTTCAGGACGGGTCCGTCGATGTAGCTTGCGTGGTTCGCGACGATGACGCAGGGGCCATCCGGCAAATTGTGTGCGCCGTGCAACTGCACCGGCATTCCGACGCTCCAGAAATAGGCGCGCGCCGTCTTGTGGGCGACTTGCCGTCTGGCCGCGACGCCCATCGGCAGCAGCACGAGCAAGCAGGCGAGCAGGCCGAAGGCCAGGAAGAGGGCCATAGCCAGCAAGCCGTAAACCGCATCGAGACTGCGCGCGGCGAGCGAGTTGCTTAGCTCAGGCATGCGAGTGCGGTGAGCGTGCGCGAGCGGCGGCGTTGCTGAGCTGTCATGGCCGGTTGACTGGGATTGTTCGGATGTTTGCATACTTCGATCAGGACGTCCGCTGCGCTTCAGCGCCAACCTGCGCAGAAGGCATTGACAGACAAGCGCCGGTTTCTGTGAACTGCGTCTCTTTATGTAAACCCTTCAGGGGTTCTGTGATTGATGTCACGCCTGAGCTTAGACGGGCTTCCGCATACTGACCCCACCGCAATAAGCACTGACCGAAGCCGGCCGGTGCGTGCGCAACCGCCGAAGGCGATGAGCACTGTAAACAAAGCGACAGTTTACTCAAGGAGCGCAGAAGACGCGCCGCAGGCCCCCTCGGCGGCGGCCATCGATCGTTTTCTTGACGCTGTATGGATGGAGCGCGGTCTGTCGCCCAACACTCTTTCCGCTTACAGGGCGGACCTTCTGGCGCTGGATCGCTGGCTGCAACAGCGGGGCGGATGCAGCACCGCCGCCGAGCGGGCCGATGTTCTCGGATTCATCGCGTTTCGTGTTGAAGCAGGCGCGCGCCCACGTTCGACAGCCCGCCAACTCTCCAGCTTCCGTCGCTTCTATCGTTATCTCATTCGCGAAGGCGCCATCAAGGAAGATCCGACCGCGCAGATCGCGATGCCGAAAATCGGCCGCTCACTGCCGAAGTCCCTGACGGAAGAGGAAGTCGAAGCGCTGCTGGCCGCGCCGCAGATCGAGGATGCTCTCGGGCATCGCGACCGCACGATGTTGGAAGTGCTCTACGCGACGGGGCTGCGCGTCTCCGAGCTCGTCAACTTGAAGGCGAGTCAGGTCAATATGAACCAGGGCGTGCTGCGCATCCTCGGCAAGGGCGATCGCGAACGGCTGATCCCGCTCGGAGAGGAGGCCGTCGCCTGGCTGCAGAGATTCATCAGCGGGCCTCGACTTGAGATTCTGCTCGAGCGGCAGACTGATTTCCTGTTTCCGACGCGGCGCGGCGATCGTATGACGCGTCAGGCGTTCTGGCACATCATCAAACGCTATGCGTACAAGGCCGGAGTTCAAAAGGCGCTGTCGCCTCATACGTTGCGCCACGCCTTTGCGACCCATTTGCTGAATCACGGGGCGGATCTGCGGGTCGTGCAGATGCTGCTCGGGCATAGCGACTTGTCGACGACACAGATCTACACTCACGTGGCTCGCGAGCGCATGAAGGAGCTGCACGCGCAGCATCATCCGCGCGGATAAGGCGCAGATCCAGACCCTGCGCGCGCCTTCCGCTGCTAGACTTTCGCTTTCGGTTGAACCGCGAGGCGCTTTTCACGTCCAAATCGCGTGTTCAGCGAGCCTCGTCCGGAGTATCCATGAAGCGAATTAGTGCGCTGGTGATGATCGCAGCTTTCGGCCTGGCCGCCGGAGCCGATGAACCGGCGAAACCGGATCCGCGAGCCTTTATCGCCAAGAAATTCCCGGGCGCGAAAGCGCAAGACGTAAGCCCCTCGCCCGTCTCGGGCGTCTACGAGGTGCCTGTCGGGGCCGACGTGGTCTACGTAAGCGCGGACGGGCGCTACGTCTTCACGGGCGATCTGTACGAACTCGATACGCGCACGAATCTGACCGAGGCCAATCGCGCTGCGGGCCGGATAAAGTTGCTCGCGAAAGTCGATGAGCGCGAGGCAATCGTCTTCGGCCCTGCCTCGGCGAAACACACCATTACCGTATTCACGGACGTGGAGTGCGGCTACTGTCGCAAGCTGCACGGCGAAATCGATCAGCTGAACAAACTGGGCGTACGCGTGCGCTATCTGGCGTACCCGCGCTCGGGACCCGGTACGCCGGACTGGCGCAAGATGGAGGCAGTCTGGTGTTCCCCGGATCGCAAGAGTGCAATCACGAAGGCGAAGCTCGATCAGGAAGTGAAGTCGGCCGACTGCGCAGCCACGCCGGTGGCCAAGCAATATCAGTTGGGCGAGGATCTTGGGATCCGCGGGACGCCTGCGATTTTCACGGAAAACGGCGACTATGTCGGCGGCTATCTCCCCCCGGCGCAACTCAAGCAGCAGCTCGATGAGTTAGCCGCGCAAGCAAAGCCGGCCTCGTAGCTCGAGGCGCGGACCTGCAGCCAGCGCGGCTGATGCCCGCGCTGCGCTCAGCGCTTCA
>DATAFY010000568.1:0-5240 GCA_036257205.1 Steroidobacter sp.
AGGCGCTTACTGAAACGCGACTGCGCCGCCGAGCGCTTTGAGGGACGCTGCGATGTGGAGCCGTCGAAAATCAGAGGATTCTTAGTCGTCGGGGCGCACTATCCGCCGTTCGACGCTCGCTGCAGCGCGCTTTTTACTCTCAATGGCTCAGCCTGAATCTCAAGAGCACGGGGCGCCGGCGTCATTTCTCCCGGATTTCTGCGGCTCGCGGGCGGTCCTCGCGGTCGTGCTCATTGTCGAGCTCGTCGCTATCGTTTTCTCCATTGCGCGTCAGGCCCTGCACAGCGCCTTCTGGACCGATTTGGCGACCTGTTCGCTGTTCTTGCTGTGGATCGGACTGACGTGCGCTGCGGCGCTCTGCCGCGCTCGCCCCTGGTTGCAGCGCTTGCCGGCTTCCCGCGCCGCATTGATTGCAGTAGGACTGCTCGTCGGAACCGTCGCCGCGGTGTCGGAAATCGTCTATCGAGTCGGCGTTGTGTGGGGCGGAGCGGGGCGCGCGCCCGCCGGCGTGTTTCCGACCGAACACGCCGACTTTCTGCTGCGCAACGCAGCGGTCGGCTTCATCGTGAGCGCGTTGGCGCTGCGTTATTTTTACGTCAGTGCAGAATGGAAACGCAGCATCGAGATGGAAGCGCGCGCCCGCATTCACGCGTTGCAGGCGCGCATCCGACCGCATTTTTTGTTCAACAGCATGAACACGATCGCCTCACTGACGCGCTCGAGCCCGCAACACGCGGAGCAGGCGGTTGAGGATCTCGCAGATCTTTTCCGCGCCAGCCTCAGCGACGCGAACGCGCGCATCCCGCTCAGCCAGGAGATCGAGATCGCACGCACGCACGAACGCATCGAGCAATTGCGGCTCGGCGAGCGGCTGCGCGTCCACTGGGACATCGATGCGCTGCCCTCGGAGGTCCGGGTTCCTTCGCTGATCGTGCAGCCGCTGCTCGAAAACGCCGTCTATCACGGAATCGAAATGCTGCCTCAGGGCGGGACTGTGTCGATCGTGGGCAGCCGAGAGCGGAATATGCTCAAGCTCGAGGTGCGCAATCCTATTCCGCCGCAAAGCAATTACAGCGAGCGTGAAGGCAACCGCATGGCGCTCGAGAATATTCGTCAGCGACTGGAATTAGCGTGGCCGCAGCGAGCCCGCGTAGAGACCGAGCAGACGGACGCCGAGTTTTGCGCTCGACTGATTTTTCCGGCCGGCGAAGCGCTCAGTAGGTAACGCGTCAGCGGCCGCAGGAACGCAATGCGCAAAGGGCGCTGTCCGCGGGCGCGAGGCGCAGACTTTCGGAGGAGCCGCCTGACATGCAAAATCGGCCCTAATTCACCTTCGAGGAGCCGCTAACCGCTCTCTATGAGACTTCTGATCGTTGACGATGAACCGCCGGCTCGCGACCGATTGCGCCGCCTGCTCGGCGAGGTGGGAGATTGTGAAGTCGTGGCGGAGGCGGCCAACGGCGAGGAAGCGCTGAACTACTGCGGCGAGCTGCGGCCAGACGTCGTGCTGCTGGATGTGCGCATGCCGGGGCTTTCGGGCATTCAGGTGGCGCGGCACATCGACACGCTAGAGGAGCCGCCCGCCGTCATTTTCACGACAGCCTACGATCAGTACGCGGTAGAGGCGTTCGAGACCGAGGCCGTCGGATATTTGCTGAAACCCGTGCGCAAGGAAAAGCTTGCGCACGCGCTGCGCCATGCGGGACGCATTTCTCCGAGCCGACTCGTCAAGATCGGCGAATCGGCCCGGATCGAGCATCGCCGCGAGCAGATCTGTGCGCGACTGGGAGAACAGCTGCGGCTCATACCCATCTCAGAGATCTACTACTTCCTGGCCGATCAGAAGTACGTCACGGTGAAACACAAGGGCGGCGAAAGCCTCATCGACGAATCGCTGAAGTCGCTCGCCGAGGAGTTTGCGTCCGACTTCGTCCGCATCCATCGCAACGCCTTCGTCGCTGAGAAACAGATTTCCGCAGTGGAGCGCACGGATGCGGGCCAATACATCGTTCGCATCCGCGACTGCGGGGACGTGCTCGAAGTCAGCCGCCGCCACGCAAGCGAGCTGCTGCGTCGCATCCGCGGGGAGCGTTGAAGCGTTCGCGCAGAGAATTCAGAAACGGCGCTGCGCGCGAGGCGAATCCAAGCACGCGCCGCGGACCGATGATCGCGAGCGCCGCGAACGCGCCCGCGATGACGGCCGGATGACGCACGAATGCGCGCATGGCGCTCAAACTCCGGTCAATGCGCGCGAGATCTTCCCCGATGTCCTGAGAAATCCGCGCCAGCTCTCCACGTTGAGCGGCGCTGCGCAGAAGCAGGCGCTTGCGTCGCGCCGCGAGCTGCTCGAAGCGCTCGCTCACAAACGAGCTCGCAGTTGATCGCGGTCATTCGCGAGCTCCGCCAGCGTGTCTGCGAGCAAGGGCGGCTTGCTGCGCAGCTTCCTGCGCAATACCAGCACGGCGGCTGCGGCGATGCCGAGGAAGCCCGCGATCACCGCGAGCGAGGCCGCGCCGCGGTGCGTCTCCCAAAAGAAAAAAATGACGGCGAGCGCCCCGAGAAGCAGCGCCATCATCGCCGCGAACGCAGCAATGAGCGCCCACAACAGGATCGCGCCGATCCGCCGAACTTCTTGCTGCAGTTCGGTCGTGAGCAGCTCGATCCGCGTATGGGCAATCGCGATGAGCGTGCCGGCGAATTTGCTGAGCGATTTCAACAGGCCGGCGGCCGGCCCTGGCCGATCGATTGCGTCCCGGTCAACGTGCATGGGTTCGTCTGATCGCAGGCTAACGACGTCCGATCAGGAGCCCGAGCAGCAGCCCGACGCCCGCCGCGACGCCGACCGATTGCCACGGATTCTCCCGTACGTACTCTTCCGTCGCCTCCGCCATATCGCGCACCGTGCGCAGCGCCTGTTCTTCGACCTGCGCTACGCGGGCTTTCGCCTGATGCAAAGACGCTTCCGCCCGCGCGCGAACTTCCTGAATTCGATCGCCCGTCTGGCTGGACGTCGCCTTGAGCAGCGCCTCGGCATCGTCCATGACCGCTTTCAAGTCGGAGACCAGTTGCTCGGTCGTCGCTTCGATGTTCATGCGCTTTGTTTCCCCGTGCATCGCAGCTGATGGTAGACCCGCACTCTCCACGGCGGCAATAACGATCAACAGCGACGTTCGTTTGGACGGCGGCCGAACGCGAAAGCCGGCGGATGCTAGCATTGCACCCTCCGCCGATTCGGAGTCGCTAATGAATGCCCCGCCTCGCGCCGTGCCAATGCGCGATCGCTTCTACGCCCGCTCGTTCGCGCTCGCGACCACGCTCGTGCTCGGTTACGCGTTCTTTCGCATCGTGAAGCCCTTTTTGGGTCCTCTGTTGTGGGCCTTGTTCATCGCTTTTCTGCTGTATCCGTTGCACCTGCGACTGACCACGCGCTTCAAACGCCGACCGCAGACGTCGGCTTTACTGCTTACGACGCTCACCCTGCTCATCGTTCTTGGCCCGCTCACGGCGCTCAGCGCCGCGTTCGCAGCCCAGGTGGGCGACCTGCTGCAGTACGCACAAACCACGGTCGCGGATCAGACTCGGGCGAACGTATTCAACCTCACGGATGCCCCGCTGGTTCGCGACCTCATCGGCTGGCTCGATCGGATGTTCGGCGTCAACTTGGCGCAGGTGCGCGGGTGGGCGATGGAAGCTTCGCGGTCGGTTCTGCAGTCGCTCGCCTCGCTTGGCGGGAAGGTTTTCCTGGGCGCGGTCGGCACCGTGGTCGGATTCGTCTTGATGGTGTTTATGCTGTTCTTTTTCATCCGCGACGGCGAAGAGATGGTTGCGACGGCGCGCGAGCTCATCCCCATGTCGCAGGCGTACAAAGCGAAGCTTTTCAACCACCTGGCGGGCGTCACCCGCGCTATGGTGTACGGTACCGGGCTCACGGCGCTGCTGCAGGGAATTCTCGTGGGCGTCGCTTTTCTCATCGTGGGGCTGCCCTCTCCGGTTGTATTCGGCGTGCTTGCTGCGCTGGCCGCCCTGTTGCCCATCGGCGGCACGGCGCTGGTCTGGGCCCCTGCAGCGATCGTGCTGGCCGTACAGGGGCGTTGGGGCGCCGCTGTGTTCGTGGCGATCTGGGGCGCGTTGCTCGTATCGCTCGTCGACAACGTCGTGCGGCCGATGCTGGTCGCGGGACGCGCTGCCGTCGGAACGTTGACGGTGTTCATCGGCGTTCTCGGCGGAATCGCCGCCTTCGGAGCCATCGGCCTGTTTCTTGGGCCGGTCGTCCTGGCGCTGATCATCGCCCTGGTCCGTTTCATGCTCGAGATCAGACGCGCTGAGGCGACCGCAACCGGATTGCCTGGAGCGGCGCCATGACTGATTCCGACCGCAGGCTGCGGATCGCCACTCGCCAGAGCCGGCTCGCGTTGTGGCAAGCCGAACACGTCGCCTCGCGTCTGCGCGCGGCGCATCCGGACCTCAACGTCGCGCTCGTCCCCATGACGACGCAAGGAGATCGGATTCTTGATCGCGCCCTCGCGCAAGTCGGCGGCAAAGGTCTCTTCATCAAAGAACTGGAACTCGCGATCGCCGAAGGACGCGCGGACATCGCCGTGCATTCGATGAAGGATGTGCCGAGCGAGTTGCCGCCGGGGATGACGCTGGGCGCCGTGCTGCAGCGGGCCGATCCACGCGATGCGTTCGTGTCCCTGCGCTACGTCCGCTTTGCGGAGCTGCCGCAAGGCGCGCGCGTCGGCACCTCGAGCCTGCGCCGTCAGAGCCAGCTCAAGAATGCGCGCCCCGATCTCGAGTTCGTCACATTGCGAGGCAACCTCGACACGCGCTTGCGCAAACTCGAGGAAGGTCAATACGACGCGATCATCCTCGCCGCGGCGGGCCTCAGCCGCCTCGGACTCGAACAGCGCATCACTCATTACTTCGAAGCCGATCAGGTCGTCCCTGCCGTTGGACAGGGAATCATCGGCATCGAATGCCGCGCCGACGATGAGCGCAGCCTCAAGTGCATTGCTGCGCTCAACGACGACGTCGCGTGGCGCTGTTGCACCGCGGAGCGCGCCTTCGCGCAGCGTCTGGAGGGCAGCTGTCAATCCCCAATCGCGGGCTTCGCGGAGATTGCGGCGAACCAGCTGCGCCTGCGCGGCGTGGTGGCTTCGCCCGATGGACGCGAGGTATACCGGGGCGCAGAGTCGGGTCCGGTCAACGAAGCGAATGCGATCGGCCTCGCGCTCGCGGAC
>DATAFY010000593.1:0-8873 GCA_036257205.1 Steroidobacter sp.
AGGAGTACGAGACGGCGCACGGTGAGCACGCCTACCGGTACAGCCAGTTCTGCGCGCACTACCATGAATACCGGGGAACGCTCGCGCGCTCGATGCGTCAGGTGCATCGGGCCGGCGAGAAGGTGTTCATCGACTACAGCGGCGACACCGTGGCGGTGATCGATCCGAAGAGCGGCGAGATCCGCACCGCCGAGATCTTTGTCGCGACCCTGGGTGCATCGAAGTACGCGTACGCCGGAGCCACGTCATTCCAGGCTGCTCAATGCGGCGATTGTCGGCCTCATTCACCGCACGTAGCGCGGCGAATGGCTTGCCCTTGCGGCGAATTGGGTGTTTAATCTCCGCATGACTAGCGGAGAAAAACGCTACATCTGGCAGGCCGACGACTGGCCGAACTGGCGCTACGACCTGGCCGCGCTGATCGGGCCCCTGACCGAGGTCAGCCGTGCCCAGGGCGTGTTGCTGGGCCGTCTGGCCGACGCGGGGCTGGCGCTGCGCGATCAGGCCAGCCTTGCCGCGCTGACCGAGGACGTGGTCAAGACCAGCGAGATCGAAGGCGAAGTGCTGAACGTCGAATCGGTGCGCTCGTCCATCGCCCGCCGTCTGGGTGTGAACATCGGCGCGGTCGCGCCGGTGGATCGGCACGTCGAAGGAGTGGTGGAGATGGTGCTCGACGCCACCTCGCGCAGCGCCGAACCGCTGAGCGCCGAGCGTCTGTTCGGCTGGCACGCGGCGCTGTTCCCGACCGGCTACTCCGGGATGAGCAAGCTCACTGTGGGCCAGTGGCGCGACGATGCCGCCGGGCCGATGCAGGTCATCTCCGGCCCGGTCGGGCGGCGCAAGGTTCACTTCCAAGCGCCGCCTGCCGATGTGCTGTCCGTCGAGACGGCGAAATTCCTGTCGTGGGCCAACGAGGACACCGGCGAGCCTGCGCTCGTCAAGGCAGGCCTCGCGCACCTGTGGTTCGTCACGCTGCACCCGTTCGACGATGGCAATGGCCGCATCGCGCGCGCGGTGGGCGACCTGTTCCTGGCGCGCGCCGACGGCAGCCCGCAACGCTTCTACAGCCTGTCGGCGCAAATCCAGCGCGAGCGCAAGGACTACTACGACGTGCTGGAGCGCACCCAGAAGGGCACGCTCGATGTCACCGGCTGGCTGTCATGGTTCCTCGCCACACTGGGGCGCGCCGTCACCAGCGCGCAAGGCACGCTGGACGCCGTGCTGGTCAAGGCGCGCTTCTGGCAACGCTGCGCAGGCACGCCGTTGAACGAACGGCAGGTGAAATTGCTCAACCGCCTGCTCGACGGCTTCGAGGGCAAGCTCACCAGCAGCAAGTGGGCGGCCATCGCCAAGTGCTCGCCCGACACCGCGTTGCGCGACATCACGCAACTGCTGGAACTGGGCGTGCTGAAGAAATCGCCCGGTGGCGGGCGCAGCACCGGTTACGAGCTGGCGGATTGAATTCGGACGAATTGCCGAAACCGTGCCCGCATCGCGATAACGCCATCCGACCTGACAACATTCCCGATCGGGAAATATGCCGTGACGGCACTGGTATGGTCGATAATTTCCCGAAAGGGAAAATTTAACGGCCATGACCTCTATTCGATCACCACAAGAACTCGGCGACGCACTTCGTGCCGCTCGCAAGCAGCTCGGATTGACTCAGCCCCGACTGGCTCTGGCAGCGGGGGTTGGCGTGCGCTGATCTTGATGCAGGCAAGCCCACATTGCGACTTGAAAACGTCCTGCGGGTCATTGATGCCCTGGGTGGAGAGATCAAGCTGAGCGGATTGCCGTGCGCTGTCGCCGACGATCGACGCGACGGCAAGGACCATGGCCCATGAGATGGAAGTCTGGCGTCGGCGCCTTGGCGCGGGTCGAGGGACGACTGAACTTTCGTTACACACCTGATTGCTTGGCCTGCCTCGCAATGGCACGCCCAGCTCTCAAACTTCAGTCCGCCCCCGATCACGGCTTTGCTGGTGAAGTAGTTGAGCAAATCATTGCTTTGATTGAACAACGCTGTGCGTTGACGATTCGGCGGCTGACTGACTCTGCCGTCGACAGCGAGGGGGCGAGTGAGCCGTCCGCTTGATGCAAAAGCATGGTGGTCAACTTGCAGCCGGTCCTACGCACGATTCCGGTATCCACCCTTGGCCACCGCTGTTGAGGCGAACGTACAGCCAACCGTCGAGTTGCTCCAGGACCATGACCTCCTCTCCGCTCCGCACAGTCAGCTCGAGTGCGCTGTAGTTGCGAGCCCCAACGGTCTGGGCCGTGATTGCGGCGAGAAATGATGCGTGTACCCACCCTACCTTCCCGGCGTGGTTGCGACACCAATGCCAGTTCGGGTATTCGGAGTCCGGCTTCTGCACCTCCACCCGCTCACCTTGCAAGAACGATATTGGATCCGCATACGTCGGCGTATGCGGCTTGACGATCACTACTCGCGTCATGGCTATCTCGATGTGGCGCGTACTGG
This sequence comes from Steroidobacter sp., assembly GCA_036257205.1. Taxonomy (GTDB): domain Bacteria; phylum Pseudomonadota; class Gammaproteobacteria; order Steroidobacterales; family Steroidobacteraceae; genus Steroidobacter. The sequence continues at coordinate 2,486 of DATAFY010000593.1, forward strand.
TCGGCTCGTTATTGAAAAAGCGCCTTCGATTTGCCGTGCCGAAGGACGCCGACCACGATTCCTTCGATGATCAAAGACTGCTCCTTCAGATCCACGCGGATGGGTTCGAATTCCTCGTTCTCGGGTAGAAGCCAGATCACTTTCCCGTCCTGCTTGTACCGCTTCACCGTCACCTCATCATCCAGGCGCGCCACGACGATCTGCCGATTGCGCACTTCCGGCGTGCGATGGACCGCCACCAGGTCCCCATCCATGATCCCGATATCTTTCATGCTCATGCCGCGCACTTTCAGCAGGTAGTGGGCCTTGGGCTGAAAGATTTTCGGATCGATCTGATACCGCCCCTCGATGTGCTCCTCCGCGAGCATGGGCCTGCCGGCTGCAACTCGACCAATCAGCGGCAGGCCCAACTGCTCACGAAGAGAGTCTTTCAGCTGGATACCGCGCGATGCGCCCGGTATGAGCTCGACGACGCCTTTGCGTTGCAAAGCGCGCAGATGCTCCTCCGCGGCGTTCGCAGACTTGAATCCCAACTCGGCGGCGATCTCGGCGCGCGTCGGCGGCATACCCTTCTCAGAGATACATTCCTGGATCAGTATCAGAATCTGTCGCTGCCGTGGAGTGAGCTCGTTCATATCACTCAGACGCCTATCGGGATGCGCGATACTGTCTTTATATCCAGAAGCATCGGTTGATGCAAGGCGCTCCGTGCTGTACGTCCATCCTCGCCCGTCGATCGGCGCTCGTTTTCCGAGTTCACCGTCCGGATCGATGGTTCGCAGCATGCATAGCAGAAAAGCACCAGGGACGAAGCTAGTAAAGGTGCTCTATATTGCGCGTCCATGAAACGCTCCAGGGTCATTTCGAAACGCTCGCGTTTGGTCGAAATCTGCAGGACTTCTCGGACGACAACCGCCTCGCCGGCACGGTAACGAGGTATGCGCCAGCACGGGTTCAGTCTGGTGGAGGCGTTGGTTGCGCTCGTTGTGCTCGGGGTCGGGATGCTTGGGATCGCCAGCCTGTACGTCGTCACCTTGCGTTCGAGCGGAAGCGCCATTTCGCGTACGCAGGCAGTCAACCTCGCAAGCGACTTGGGCGATCGCATTCGGGCGAACCGCAAGGCTGCGGAGGCGTACGCTGGCCTGGCGACGGCGCACGATTGCGTTTCCTCCTACTGCACAGCGCAAGAGATGGCCGAGAACGATCTGTTCGTATGGCGGCAGCAGATCAACACAGCGCTGCCCGGCGATCCTTCGGGCAAGGTGGAGGTCGCGGCGGGAACCCCTCGAACGTTCACGATCACCGTCAGCTGGACAGAACCGGGCGAATCCGCCTCGAGTTCGACTTATTCCATGAGAATGCAGCTGTGATTGGGCGAGGACGCGCGCGCAAGGCGTCGGCCGCAGGCTCTCGAGGGGTGAGCCTTGTCGAGCTGCTCGTCGCGCTGACCATCGGGGGGATTCTGATCTACGGCGCTACCAAGATGTATGTGGGCAGCCGCAAGATCTATGAAGTCAATAAATCAGCAGCGCGGCTCCAAGAAACCGCCCGCTACGCCTTGGGCGTGATCGAGCCCGACGTACGCATGTCAAACTATTGGGGACTGGTCAAAGGAGCCGGCGCGATCACAGGCTCCTCGCGGCCGACCGACCCTTCACTCGGCGCGCCGACCGATTGCGGCAACAATTTCGCGCATCATCTGCTCAGCGCGTTGGAGGGCTCAAACAACAGCTACAATCTCCCGTGCGCGCCGCACACAGCGGCCGTAAGCAGCGCAGACACTCTCACCGTTCGCCGCGCGTCGATCGCCGCCAGCACGCCAACGAACAATCGTCTCCAGGTCTGTTCAACGCGCGTTGCAGGCAGGCTTTTCAGCGATGGCGGCGCGTGCACCGCCCCGCCGGCCGGACAAGTGAACGATCTGCTCGTGAATACGTATTACGTCGATCAGAATTCCGGGACGCCCTCGCTGAGGCGCAAGGCGCTGAAGGCGGGCCCTGCATTCAGCGATGAAGAGATCACTCCGGGCGTGGAGGATCTGCAGGTGCAATTCGGGATCGACCCGACGGGCGACTCGGGAACGGCGACACGCTACGTGAACCCGGGCGCCGTGCCGGCGAATGCACAAATCGTCTCGGTGCGCTTGTGGATTCTCGCCCGTTCCGAAGCGAGGGAAATAGGCTTCAAAAATGATCGCGTCTACGAGTATGGCGATCGGGACGAAGCCAATGGAACGACGAGCGATGTGTCCGACCCGTCGGCTGCGACCCGAGCTTACGCACCGAACGACGGATTTCGTCGACTGCTCGTCTCGCGCACGATTCACGTGCGCAACGCATTGGGCACATGACCGAACCACCATCATGTCCTTATCGAAACACCGTCAAACTGGAGCGGCGCTCGTATTCGGCATGCTGCTGCTGCTGGTACTCACTCTGCTCGCCATTTCCGGGATGAACACAGCCAGCCTCGAGCTGTCGACGGCGGGCAACGCTCAGTACCGCCAGAACGCCTTTCAATCGGCGGAGTCAGGCATCGAGCACGCCCTGCTGCAGGGCGCATTCAATCCTGCAGCCGAGGCGCCCGAAGTGATCGACGAGCGCGATACGGACAACCGTTTCCGCGCCATGATCATACGGCAGCTGCAAGGACAAGCGCTGCCCGCCGCCTGGGGCTCGAGCTGGAACAGCTTTTCCAGCTTTCATTTTGAGATTCGCAGCGAAGGTGAATCCGATCGGGGCGCACGCGTGACCACAGTCCAGGGTGTCGCTGTAATCGCGCCTTTCGATGCGTCCACCATCTCGCCCATCGGCGGTTTGCCCGCGAGCTTGACCCCCTGAGGCGACGGGAGAAATGAGCGCCAGAGGCCTCAAATACGTCTTGCTGCGCGCGATTGCGACCGCAACGCGCGCAGCTGAACCGCCGTCCGTCGATGATTGCGTCGAGGCCGCCACTGGTGCGGTTTCGATCGCGATCGCGACCGCAGTCATGATTGCGCGTTCTTGTACGCGCCGCACGCCGCAGCAGTTGATGTTGAGAAGTTCATTCTGGGCGGCCGCGACGTGAAGTTCGCAGAGTCCAAGAACGTCGTCAGCGCGCCGCGCCGCTGAACGCTCACGGTTCACAATCGCAGTGCAGACAAGTCCGTCCGTCATCCGCATCGTTTTGGATTGATCAAAACGCGGTTTTGCAGTGCTGAGGTTCCAGGGAATTCGATCTATGCCTTCCGCCAGATTGCGACACGTGTGCCTACTTGCCGCCTGCGCCGCAACAGGACTGAGCGGTGCAGCGGCGCGCGCAGACGACACGGAAATATTTCGCGGCAACCCAGCCAATATCGCCGCCCCCAACATCCTGCTGGTGTTCGACACCTCGGAAGGCATGGGATCGAATATCGCGACGACCGAGCCTTACAACCCGCAGACCTCGTATGTCGGCGCCGGTGATTGCGCCAATCTGGAGGGCCGGGTGTACTGGTCGAATGGCGCTGCGCCGCCCTCGTGCACCAGCGCGAATTGGCTGCCCATTGCACAAATCAAGTGCGCCGCAGCGCTGTCGCGCCATGCTCTCGGCGCCGGCGGCTCGGGCGTCTATGTGGATCGTTTCATTCGGTGGGGCGGCAGAACGAACAAGAGCTGGATCGCTGCGATGAGGCCGCAGGACGCCGCCGATCTCGAGTGCAGCGCGGATAGCGGCGCCAACGGGAATCTGTCGACGACCAATCCTTTTCCTAGCTCCGTGAGCTCCACGGGCGCGACCGGCGTGTGGACAAATCACGCAGGCGCATCGTACTGGAGCGTTGGGACGGGCGTCGCGGCTTCGCTGTATTCCGCCAACTACGTCGTCTACTGGAATCAGCATCGCACGCCAACGCTCAGACCACGCATCGACATTATGAAGGAGGCCGCGACGAATCTCGTGAAGTCCCTCAGCGGCGTTAACGTCGGGCTGATGCGCTTCAGCACGGATGCGGTCGGCGGTATGGTCTACCCCGTGGCGGCGATTGGCGAGAACCGCACTGCGTTGACGGCGGCCATAGCCGAATTCACGGCAGGCGGGTTTGCGCCGCTGTCGGAAACGCTGTTCGAAGCGTATCGGTACTTCTCAGGCGGCCCCGTGCACTTCGGCAACAGCTCCGCCTCCCGGCATAGCGCAGCGCAGGCGCGCGCGCCGGCCGCCCAGGAGGGGGCCAACTACGACAGCCCTGCCGATTATTCCTGTCAAAAAAACTACATCGTTTTTCTGACCGACGGCCTCCCCACTGCGGACAGCGAGGCCAATTCGCTGATCGCCGGGCTCAACAAATTCGCGACGTTCGGCGGCGCATGCGAGGCGACTGGCCCGAACGCCGCCTCGCCCGAAGCAGGTCTGTGCCTCGTACCGTTGTCTCGGTATATGTTCTCCACGGATTTGCGAACCGACGTCGCCGGCCAGCAGAACGTCAGAAGCTATTGGATCGGCTTTGGCGAAGATGTCGCGAACGGCGCCCCGTTTGAGTACTTACGGCGCGCCGGCCTCGCAGGCGGCGCAGACGCCTACCGAGCGCAGGATTCAGCGGCGCTAACCGCCGTGCTCACCTCGATCGTCACCGACATTCTGCAGACGAGCGCCGCCTTCACAGCGCCGACGCTCGCAGTCAACGCATTCAACCGCACGCAATCGCTCAACGACCTATATGTCTCGGTATTTCAGCCTGCGCTCGAACGTCATTGGCCAGGCAACCTCAAGAAATATCGCATCAAGACCACTGAAGAAGGCGCCGTCATTGTCGGCGTGGACGGTAATCTGCCGGTCATCGACGAAAGCACCGGTCTATTCATCGATGCGGCGCAGAGCTTCTGGTCCTCGAGCGCCGACGGTGCGCGCGTGCGAGACGGCGGTGCGGCGAATGAACTGCCTGCGCCCGCGGCTCGACGCGTGTACACCTATCTTGGATCGAACCCTGCCGCGCCGGTGACGCTCAGCGCCTCCAACTCGCACGCGATCGCCAGTTCCAACGCCAACCTGACCGCCGCCATGCTCGGCCTGAGTGAACCGCCTGATCCACGCGGTCCTTCCCGCGACTCCGTGATCGCCTGGATCCGCGGCGAGGACGTGTTGGATCAATATCCCTGGAAGAACCCTCCCGGTCCGAACGACGATCGGGCCGAGCAGCGACGCGCCTTGGGCGATCCGCTTCACGCGCGCCCCTCGCTCGTCATCTATGGAGGAACCACCGCAGCCCCGGACATCAGCGACGCGGCGGCCTTTCTACCTACGAACGACGGCTATCTCCATGCCTTCGATGCCGCGACGGGCGAGGAACTGTGGAGCTTCGTCCCGAAGGAACTGCTGAGCGGGTTCGAAGATCTGTTCCTCAATACGCGGGCGGCCGGCAAGAACTATGGCCTGGACGGCGACGTCCGCGCGCTTAAGTTCGATGTGAACGGCGATGGGATCGTAGATCCCAGCGCGGGCGATCGCGTGTTGCTCTACTTCAGTCAGGGGCGCGGCGGCGGCAACTATTACGCTCTCGACGTCACGCACCGGAAATCGCCGCGTTTTATGTGGCGGCTGGGACCGGTGGAGTTGCCGGGCATGGGTCAGGCATGGTCGACGCCGGCGATCGCACGCATCAACATCAGCGGCGCAATACAGAACTCGCAGAAGCTGGTCCTGGTGATCGGCGGCGGTTACGACCCCGTCGAAGACAGCGTTGCGTACGTGGCGGCGAATTCCATGGGCAATCGCGTCTTTTTCGTCGATGCGATCAGGGGAACGTTGCTGTGGTCGGCCGGCTCATCGGGCGCAACCTTCAACCATCCGAGAATGACCCACAGCATTCCCGCCTCCGTGGCCGTCCTAGACACCAACAGCGACGGCTACACCGATCGCATGTACGCCGGAGACATGGCGGCGCAGCTGTGGAGATTCGACATCGTCAACGGCGCCGCCGCCTCGAGCCTAGTTCGCGGCGGCGTGATCGCCTCTTTAGGCAGTCACGAGGAAGCGGCGCATGCGCCGGCGAACACACGACGGTTCTATAACTCGCCGGACATCGCGGCCATTCGCCAGGCCAACGGCCCGCCCTACCTCAACATCGCGATCGGATCGGGCTATCGCGGGCATCCGCTCGATACGAGCGCGCACGATCGGTTCTACTCCATCCGCGACTATCGCGCGTTCAGCCCGATGATTCAGGCCGACTATGACGCGCTCACGCTGATACGAGACGGCGCGCTCGTAGATATCACGAGCGATCTCAGTCCCGCCATCCCGACCAATGCGCCAGGATGGAAACTGAACCTGAATCATCCGGGCGGATGGCGCGGCGAGAAAGCGCTAGGCCAAGCGACGACTGTGGACGGCAAGATTGTTTTTACGACATACACGCCCAAACCCAGCGTCG
>DATAFY010000625.1:0-4256 GCA_036257205.1 Steroidobacter sp.
AAGGGAGGCGATCCTGGTCTTTCGAATGACGGCAACGGCATGTTCCTGTCGTTCGGCAACACGAAAGTGAATCCGCACGTGGCCCTCCTATACTGGCCAGAGCGGAAGCAAAGCGGGCTCTAGCCGGCCGGTGTTGATCAAGAGCCCTGGCGCGCCGCGGCGCGAGCGGCGGGTTAGAGGAGGGCGCGGCGCGCGACGATCACGCCATCCTCGTCGGCGTATATCCAGTCGCCGGGTCGGAACGTTGCGCCGGCGAAGCGGACGGCGATGTCGCGTTGACCTTCGTTGCGCTTTTCCGTTTTCAAGGGGCATGCACCCAACGCTTTCACGCCGATTGGCATCCGGCCGATCGCTGCCGAGTCGCGCAGGCAGCCGTATATCACTACGCCGCTCCACCCGCTATCCGCCGCTTTTTGCGCAAGCAGGTCCCCAAGCACCGCTCTGCGCAGCGATCCGCCCGCGTCGATCACGAGTACGCGGCCCGCGCCCGCTTCGGTCACAAGCTCGCGCACACGCGAATTGTCCTCGAAGCACTTGATCGTCGCCGCTCGACCCGCAAATGCGCGCCTGCCGCCATAGTCATGGAAAACTGGTTCGCAGATCTCCACTTCATCGCTGAATTGGTCGCACAGATCGGCGGTCTTGAACTCCACAGGCGCTTTCCTCGGTTGGCTGGGCGCGTGGGAGCGTGCCGGAACTTCCGGCGCATCGGGAGACGGCTGGGCCGGTGCAGCTGGGTCGGGAGCGTCAAACTAGAAGCGCTTGCGCCTGCAGCCGCACCCCTCAAGGTTTGATCTACTTCGTCAGCTTGCCGACGAGCTTTGAAAGGAGCGAGTCGTTTTTCGGCAGTTTGCGTATGCCGCTTTGCGACAGCTCCACTTCGCGCGCTTCCTCGAGCAGCTGCTCTTCAAGAGTTTTGTGCTTGCCTGTCGCGCCGCTCTTGCCCGGCAAAGGGTCGGAGCGCTTGGCTGCGAGTCCTGCGGACTTTGCCGCAGGCTTGAGCGTGGGCGTGAGCGCCTGATGCGATCCGCCCGCGCTCGTTTTGGACGACCCGCTGGCGCTGGTGCGAGGCGCCGATACTTCCATGGTGACGGTGGGGACGGCGCCTCGGGACGCTCTTGCGTCGCTTAGTTCGACCACCGTCGCGGAGCCTCGAGCGTCCACCGCTTTTCGCATCGGCGCGTCTTTAAACCGAGTGTATTCAGCGATGCTGACGCGCAGCACTGCAGGCGAGGCGAAAAACGTCTTGAGATACCCGCACACGGCCTCCACGGAGACGGCCTCTTTGAAGAAACCCAAGCGCAGAGAGTGAAGAATCTTGCCGCCGCTCGTGGTCGCGACGGAGTACAAACGATAGGCCTCGAAGATGTCCAGGTGCGGCATCGCATCGAGGTTGACAGGGTGCTCCGAGGAGGCCAATTCGACGGTGAACCACTTCTCCTGCGCGTCGTCGCTCAACTCGGCGCTGGTGAGCGCACGAATCGTCTGCGTATTGTCGAGATCCGCCGTGCGCGTGAACTGGGGCGCTTGTGCAGGCGGCGCTTTCGGTGTGGTCGCGGGTTTGGAGAAGGTGCTTACGGTCGGGGTCGCGACGGCGGCTTTCGCTGCGCCGGCCGGGTTCGCACGAGCGGCGGGAAGCGGCGAGGGTTCGCGCCCTTGTGATTTCGCGCCTTCCGCTTGCAGCGTCAACCGCAGCTCGCCGATGTCAACCCCTTTGGCCACGTGAAATGGTTCGCCGGAGGACGCTGGGGGGCTCTGGGGCGAGGGCGCGGGCGGATCGCACAACGTGAGATCCGGCGCCTTGGCGCGCATGCTTGCGGTCGGATCGAGGCCCGCGGGTCTTGCGCTTGAGGGCGCGGCGCTCGCAGCTGGCCGTGAATTGCGTTCGGGCGATGGCGAAGGGGCGCGCTTTCCGATCGCTGCGGCGGAGATTGAACTGTGTTTGCTCGCAGATTGCGGCGCGCCTTGCGCCTGACGTGCGGGTGCATCGGCGACGGCGGAGTTGGCCGCGCGCTGGGTGTGCGGCGACGCCGAATGGCTGATGTTCGGCAGTGCAGCAGCGGCCGTCTGCGCGGCGCTGAAGGCTGCGTCCGGCTCTGCCGCGGCTGAGCGGTTGTGGCGGGAGCGGGCGGGCTCACGAGGCTGACGGGGCGTTGGGTCGCCGTCGCAGCGGTGTTTTGCGGCAGGTAGCCGCGCGCGAATTTCAGATCCTCGTCGCCCAGACACGTGGTGAAGGCGGTCGGATATTGCTGGCGCACCACCGTCAGCACGCGCTCAGCGTGCGCTTCGCTCGTGAAAAACCCGAGCCGCAGACGGTGACGTCTGCGTCCGTCTTCCAAACGAGAGACCTGGTACAAGCGATAGTTTTCGAGTCCGGGCAGATTTTTGCCGCTCGACTCGACCGGTGCAATGGACGCGCAGAGATTGATGACGAACAACGCCGACCCGGCGCCGGGCGTGATCGAATTCAGCGGCGGATCGGCGCTGACGTAGACTTTTGTGTTTTCTTCCACGATCTCTTCCCCATCGCATCCGCAACGCGTCTCAATCGGCCGCTCGCGGTTTACGGATGCATTTCTGCTGGGGAGGAGCGCACTTATGCGTTTGCGCTCACGTCAGGGTCAGTCGCTCGCTGTTTCTTTTTAAATCGAGCCCACGTCTGTCAAGCGGCCTCGATGCGAACTGATGCGAACTGATGCGCCGCTTGTGCGGCTCCCATGGCAACCCCGCTGTCTTGGGAAATGAATCCTTTAGACCGGAAGCTTTGCGTCCCCGCCTTTCAGCGGGTTTGCCCTTGAAACGGCTCGATGATCGGCAGCCGACAAGGATAAGTCAAGCCGCCAGGTCGGCTGCGGGCGACAGAGAGCGCAGGAACAGCAAAGGAGGGCGAACAAGTCGAGCTTATGTCGCATTGATCGTCCCTTGCGCGCTCTAAGTGCGGCTCGCTTGGGAGTCGTCAGCGCGTGTAGGCGCTCAGACGGCCATTCTCGTCCACGCCTCCTTGCTAACGCTCGCGGGTTCTCCCGCCATGATGCGCGGCGCCAGTTGCGACACGATGTGCACTTGCGCGGCGTCGGAAAGGCCCAGGGCGCGCAACGCGCTTTCGAGCCCATCGATGAGCTGACGTCGTTCGCGTTCGGTCGGGCAACTGTCGCGCGCCAGGGCCGCGAGCTCGTCTCCGACGCTTTCGAGCGTCTCGGCGATCGACGGTGCAAACTCGCTTAAGTCGCCGCGCAACCGTGCAGCGAATCGGAAGGAGTTGTAGGCGCACGCATACGCTCGATGACGCAATTTGAGATTTTTCAACACTCCCACCGCGCAGGTCTCCGGATGTGAGAAGCGATTGGGCGAGAAGTGAATAGGCGACGCCCCAGGCGCCATCCTGGCTCAATCACTATTCACAGCTCACTTCGCCGCTAGTGTGGAGGCCGCCGCACTCACGCCGTGTGCGCTGTATCGCAAAATGGCCCGGCGTGCATGCGTTGCATTGCCGCACCATTTCGGCTCAAGGCGTTATATCGGCGTGGGGCCTCGTTCGCCTTCAGACGGCCTTTAGGCTCGCCCGACGTTTCGGTCCGTCGGTGAGTGGAAGTACTCGCTTTCTTGAGCGAACTGCCGCATCAATCTGCGCAACTCTTCCATGCGCGCCTCGGCCGTGCTGATCCGCGCGCATTCTTCGCACTCAGGGTCGGAGCAAGGCTGACGCGAATACAACCAATACTGCACGGCGCCGGCGAGCAAACCATCGGCGATGTCCCAGATGTCGGCCTTTTCGTCCGTATCGGCGATGCGATTGCCGAGGTCCACCGCCTTGCCGAACGCTTCGGTAAAGGGATTGTCGGATTCCTGCATGACTATGATCGGCGCAACGTACGTAACTTGATCCATTGTAGCGGCCTAGACCGGACCGATGAAGCGCGCGCCGCCGAGCGCAGGTCGGCCCCGGCAGTCCGCGAATAGAGCTGCGCCTTGAAGATCGTGGGGGCGGCTGGTCTACTGTCACGAATCGCAAATCACGAGGTCCCGCCGATGGTTGATGAACGCAATGAAGACCCACAGATGGATGCAGCAGCGCTATATAAGGAGGAGATGTTCACGGACCGCAGAGTCGGAACGATTCGGCGCCTGACGCCCGTGACGAGCGACGGTTCGACGGATCCAAGGCGTCCAGTGCTGTTCATCGGTCAGGCCGAGATCATGACGAACATGGGGCCAGTGCCGATCAATTTCGACATTGAAGGCAAGTCGCTGGCAGA
>DATAFY010000012.1:0-4268 GCA_036257205.1 Steroidobacter sp.
GCGATGCGCAGGACGTGCTGCGAGCGCTGGAGTGCGACGATGCGCAACTGCAGCGCATCGCACGGGCCGCGCGCGAACGCACGCTCGAAGAGCATACATGTCATCATCGCGCCCGCCTCCTGCTTCGACTGCTCGAAGAGACCGGCGCACCCGCCGACGCCGGTCATGTACCTGCGCGCGGCTCATTCGCTCACGACGCCCGCCGGCGGGTGGGCGAGGACTGGAGGGCCTGACCATGTGGGGCGTCATTCCGGCTGCGGGACGCGGTAGTCGCATTCAGCCGCTGGCCTTCTCGAAGGAATTACTGCCGGTCGGCTCACGCGCGCTGAACGATGTGCAGCGGCCATGCGCCGTCAGTGAATACGTCGTTGAGCGGCTCATCCGGGGCGGCGCGAACAAGGTCTGCTTCGTCATAGGCTCTGGCAAATCAGACATACTCGAGTACTTCGGGGGCCAGTTCGGCTCTGCGGATCTCGTGTATGTCGTGCAACCGCAGCCGGCCGGCCTGTGCGATGCAATTTTTCGTGCGCATCCGCTGATCGACGACAAAGAGTGCGTAGCCGTGGGGCTGCCGGATACCGTGTGGTTTCCGGATTCGGCGCTCGCATCCCTTCCGGATGATCAGCTCTCATTTTTGCTGTTTCCAGTCGATCAGCCGCAGTTCTTCGACGCCGTCGCGCTGGATGAGCAAGATCGCGTGCTCGAAATCCGTGTCAAGCAGCCGAACCCGGGCACGCGCTGGATCTGGGGCGCTTTTAAAATGCCGGGTCGCGTCTTCCATGAACTTCGCGCGCTCTGGCTCAAGCGCAATCCGCAGGACGAGTACATCGGCACGCTCGTCAATGCCTATCTTGCGGCCGGAGGCGCTGCGCTCGGCTGCAAGCAGGGCCGCGCATACGTCGATGTCGGCACGCTGGAGGGTTATCGCTCAGCCATGCTCATGTTGAGCGATCCGCCCACAGCCGAGCGAGATGAAGCACTGCAGTCGAGACAATCCCGCGCTCACAACTTATCGGCGACAGGTAAGTAGCGATTAGCCCCTGGAGCGCTAGGCGGCGCCGCTGACTCGACCGGAGATCGACATGATCGAAGCCGCGATGATCTGGAATGAGCCGAATAACAAATCCCACTGGGATCCCGAGCTCGATCCCGGCTGGACGCGCTTTTGCGCAATGGCTCGCCTCGCGGCGATCGCAATTCAAGCCGAGAACTCAACCCTACCGCGCGTGATGGGCGGCATTTCGCCAATTGATCCATCGTTTCTGAAGCTGCTCGAGCGACAGGGCGCGCTTGACCACATCGACATCCTCGCAGCGCATGGATTTCCGCTTGACTGGAATCTGTGGTTGATTGATGAGTGGCCGGACAAACTACAGGAAATCCAGGCCTTGTCGTCCAGACCTGTGTGGGTGACAGAGGTGGGCGCATCGAGCTTCGGCGCCGAGGAGGTGCAGGCCTGGGGCGTCGATCGCACGGCCCAATTGCTCATCGGGCGTGCGCCGCGCATCCATTGGTACAGCCTCTACGATCTGCCGCGCACCTGGGAAGCGACGACGCGTCATAAAGAGGCCGAAGGCTCTTCCTACTATCGTCATTTCCATATGGGCCTGCTGCGCGAAGACGGCTCTGAGAAGCAAGCATTGGCGCGATTCGCCCAACACACGCCGGAATTCGGCGTCTGCCAATGGTTTCATTATCAGGACCATCGGTTGGACGATGCGGTCGCCTGGTTGCGGCGACTCGGCGTCAAATACGTGCGGACGGGTCTGTCATGGGCCGATAGTTTTCGTCCCGACGCGCTCACGTGGTTCGACCGGCAGATGGAGGCGCTGCAGGATTTCGCCGTCACGTTGACGTTCTGCTTTACGCCCGAGCACTTAGGCATCGCGCCTCACCACACGAGCGCACCGCGCGAGCCCGAACGTTTCGCCGAATTCTGTGCACGCATGATCGCGCGCTATGCGCCCGCGCACCTGGCCGATGCTGCATCGACCGCTTCATTGCGACGCGCCGAGGAGATCGCATGAGCAGAGCCTTCCTGATCGTGCTCGATTCGCTCGGTGTGGGTGGCGCTCCGGATGCAGCGTCGTTCGGCGATTTTGGCGCCGATACGCTGCGTCACATTGCCGAGCGCTGCGCCTGCGGAGATGCGGACCGCGCGGGCGTGCGCTCTGGCCCGCTGCGCGCGCCGACGCTCGCGGCGCTGGGCGTTGGCGAGTGTTGTCGCGCCTCCACGGGAAGCGCGCCTCCGGGCCTCGAACTCTCGCGCTGGACTCACGGCCGCGCCGGCAGCGCCGCGGAGATTTCGACGGGCAAAGACTCTCAATCCGGTCATTGGGAAATCGCCGGCGCTCCCGTTGAATTCGAATGGGGATACTTTCCGAAAACGGAGCCTTGTTTTCCGCCGGCGCTCATCGACGCCCTCTGCCGCGAAGGCGGCGTTGACGGCGTACTTGGGAACAAGCATGCGTCGGGCACGCTCATCATCGCGGAGCTCGGCGAGGAACATCTGCGGACAGGCCGGCCGCTTTGCTATACGTCCGCGGACAGCGTATTTCAGATCGCCGCCCATGAACAGGCGTTCGGACTGGAGCGGCTTTACGCGCTCTGCAAAATCGCCCGCAGCCTCCTCAATGCACTGAGGGTGGGCCGCGTCATTGCGCGTCCATTCATCGGAAATCCGGCGACTGGCTTCACGCGCACTGCGAATCGTCGCGACTACGGCGTCGCGCCGCCGCCGACCACGCTGCTGCGACGGGCGAACGAGGCCGGACGCGAGATCATTTCGGTCGGCAAGATCGGCGACCTGTTCTGTCACGATGCGACGGGACGAGAAGTCAAAGCACCCGACAATCATGGTGTGCTCGACCGACTGATCGAAGCGGTCCCGCGGCTTGGCGAAGGCGGTCTTCTGTTTGCGAATCTCGTCGACTTCGACACGCTCTATGGCCATCGCCGTGATGTTCCTGGCTACGCGGCCGAGCTCGAATCTTTCGATGCACGGCTCCCCGAATTTCTTGCGCTGCTGCGCAAGGACGATCTTGCGATCATCACCGGCGACCACGGCTGCGATCCGACCTGGCGGGGCAGCGATCACACCCGCGAGTGCATACCGGTGCTCGCGTTCGGCCGAGGCGCGGCTCGCGGGTCCCTTGGCCGACGCAACACTTTCGCGGACATCGGCGCGACTATTGCGAAGCATCTTCGGCTGCCCGTCGGCTACGGTGAACCGTTTTGAGGTAACGGTGGACCCATGGACTCAGGCCATGCGGCGCGGCGACTTCGAGGCTGCCTGGCGAGTTTGCGATCGGGTTCTGCAGTTGCGGCGAGAACGGGATTGCTCCCATTGGCCTCGCCATCTGCAATATGTCTGGGACGGTGCGCCGCTCGAGGATCGGCGCGTCCTCGTTCGCTGCTATCACGGACTCGGCGACACGCTGCAGTTCATGCGTCTGCTTGCGCCGCTGCGGGCCCGCGCCCAGCGGGTCATTCTGTGGATCCAGCCGGCGCTCGCTGATATCGCGCGAACCCTTGCGGGTGTGGACCAGCTTGTGCCGCTCCACGATGGGACGCCCCAGGCCGATTACGATGTGGATATCGAGCTGATGGAGTTGCCCCATGCGCTGCGACTGAGCGCACGCGATCTGCCGGGATGCATTCCATACATCTTTGCGCCCACAAACCTCGAAGGCGCCTGGCTGGGTGAAGAGCGCCGGCACGGGAACAGGCTCCGCGTCGGCCTTGCCTGGCGGGGCGGCGATTGGGTCTTTCATCGTTCGATTCCGGTGCGGCTTCTCGAGCCGCTCGGCCGCGTGACGGGCGTCGACTGGTTCTCGCTTCAGTATCCGGCGGAGCAGCCGCCGTTTTCAGCCGCCGATATCGCACATCGAGACATCGCCCGCGTCGCAGCGCGCATGCAGAGTTTGGATCTCATCATCTCGGTCGACACAATGACCGCGCATCTCGCGGGCGCTCTCGGCTTGAATGTCTGGACGCTCCTGGCCGCGGACTGCGACTGGCGTTGGATGAGCCGCCGCGCGGACTCGCCTTGGTATCCGACCATGCGACTGTTTAGGCAGCGACGCGCCGGCCAGTGGCGCGACGTGATCACAGCCGTAGCGCAGGAGCTGCAAACCTTTCACCGGGAACGCCCGCCACATCGCGTCAACCGAGCGCGCGATATTCGTTGAGGCGGTTGTAAAGCGTTTTAAGACTGATGCCCAACACCGCCGCGGTGCGCGTCTTGTTATTGTCGAAGCTTTTGAGCG
>DATAFY010000030.1:0-2911 GCA_036257205.1 Steroidobacter sp.
CCGATGCGAGCACGGCGGTCGTCGATCCTTTCTTCGAGGAAACGACGCTCATCATTCGCTGCGACGTTCTCGAGCCCTCGACCATGCAAGGCTACGACCGCGACCCGCGTTCGCTCGCCAAGCGGGCCGAGGCGTATCTGAAGTCGACCGGAATCGGAGACAAAGCGCTCTTCGGTCCGGAGAACGAATTCTTCATTTTCGACAACGTTCGTTACGGGACGACGATGGCGGGGTCTTTCTTCGAGATCGATTCGGTCGAAGCCGCCTGGAGCTCGAGCAAGAACTACGATGAGGGCAACAAGGCGCACCGTCCGGGCGTGAAAGGCGGCTACTTCCCAGTGCCGCCGGTGGATTCGTTCCAGGACCTGCGCTCGGCGATGTGCCTCGCTCTCGAAGAGCTCGGCATGAAGGTCGAGGTGCATCACCACGAGGTCGCGACCGCCGGGCAGTGCGAAATCGGCGTCAACCCCAACACGCTCGTGCGCAAGGCCGACGAGGTTCAGCTGCTCAAATATGCGATCCACAACGTCGCGCACGCCTATGGCAAGACCGTGACGTTCATGCCTAAGCCGATCGTCGGCGACAACGGCAGCGGCATGCACGTGCACCAGTCCATTTCGAAGGACGGCAAACCGCTGTTCGCGGGCGATAAGTACGCGGGCCTGTCGGAAATGGCGCTGTACTACATCGGCGGCATCATCAAGCATGCAAAGGCGATCAACGCGTTTACGAATGCGAGCACGAACAGCTATAAGCGCCTCGTGCCGCATTTCGAAGCGCCGGTCATGCTCGCGTACTCGGCGCGCAACCGTTCAGCGTCGATTCGCATTCCGTGGGTGGCCAACCCGAAGGGTCGGCGAATTGAAGTGCGCTTCCCAGACTCGACGGCGAATCCGTACCTTGCTTTCGCCGCCATGCTGATGGCGGGCATCGACGGCATCCAGAACAAGATTCACCCGGGCGATGCGGCTGACAAGGATCTCTATGATCTGCCGCCGGAAGAAGCCAAAAACATTCCTGAAGTTTGCTACTCGCTCGAACAGGCGCTGCAGGCCCTCGATGCGGATCGAGGCTTCCTGAAGGCGGGCGGGGTGTTCACGGACGACGTCATCGATGCGTACATCGCGGTGAAGATGCAGGAAGTCACGAAGGTGCGGATGTCGACGCACCCGCTCGAGTTCGAGTTGTACTACAGCGTGTGATCGCTCACGACGCCGGGTCCTCCGGCCCGGCGTCGGCCCGCACGCGATAGTCCGGTGACGGCGTTCACAGTTGCGCCGTCGCCGCTTTTGTCAGGTCAAGGCGGAGCCGCTATGCTCTGTGCTTATGCGTACGGCGCTATTCCTGCTCGCGTTTCTCGCGGTTCCGGCGCTCGCTGGACAGACGGTGTGGAAGTGGGTCGACGAGCAGGGCGTCTTGCACTTCTCCGACCGCCCCGTGCCGGGCGCCGCCAAGGTGGAGCTCGCAAGCGGCAGTCGAGCCGATGCAGTCGCCAGCCCCCCGATCTCTTCGTCCTCCTCCGAGGGCCAGCGGCCAGTCCCCGGTCCCGTTTATCGCACGCTCGAGATCACGCAGCCGGCGCAGGGCGAGTCCATCATCAACACGTCGGGTCGGGTGACTGTGACCGTGAACGTGGAACCCGGCCTGCAACCTGGGCACCAGTTGACGCTGTACCTGGACGGAAGCCAGGTGCAAGGTTTCCCGCCCAACGCAAACAGCTACGAGCTGAAGGATGTACCGCGCGGGGAGCATCGTTTGACGGCGTCGATCAGCGACGGGCGCGGCGCGCGCGTTCAGCAAAGCGGCGCAGTGACTTTCTCTGTGCGTCAGGAGTCGATTGCAAAGCCGCCCGTCGGCCCGGCGCTGCGGACTCCGCCGAAACCCCGGCCGCGCGCGGCGAACAAGCTGCCGACGCAGCAGCCGAGCTATGCGGCGCTCAACAGCGTTCGTACGCCGATCGATCCGGCTACGAACCTCCCGGTACGAAATACGAAGCCTGCGACGCCCTCGCCGCCCGCGTCCACGAAGCGCGATTGATCAATAGGTCTTCGCGATCGGCGCTCTCAAGCGCGCCGCGCGCCTGCGGAGGGCGCTGAGGATGCCTACCGCCCGACGCGCTCAGCTCTCTTATGCGCCGGCGTCGGTGGACGCAGCGCGAATTCTGGACGGGCTCAGCACAAGCGTCGTCATCCTCGACGCGTCGTACGCCGTGCTCTACATGAATGTCGCAGCGGAGACGCTGTTCGGCGTCAGTCGCAATCAGGCGTGCAGCCGTCCGCTGGCGGAGTTCCTGGTCGAGGCAGGCGCGTTGAAGGCCATCGTCGACCGCGCCGTGGAAACCTGGCGGCCCTTGTCACGTCGCGAACTGACGCTGCGCCCGATCTACGCCGAGCGCGAGTTGATCGTCGATTGCACGGTTGCTCCGTTCGAAGACGCCGCCGGCGCGGTGCTGATTGAGATCAGCGACGCGACTCAGCACCAGCGCATCACGCGTGAAACGGCTCTGCTGACTCAGATCGGCGGGAGCCGTCTGATGATTCGACAGCTCGCGCACGAGATCAAGAATCCCCTCGGCGGATTGCGAGGGGCCGCCCAGTTGCTCTCGAAGCAACTCTCCGAGCCTTCGATGCGCGAATACACGTCCGTCATCATCAGCGAAGCGGACCGGCTGGCGGCGCTCGTGGATGCGTTGCTCGGGCCCGGGCGCATGCCCCGCCGGGAGCGCGTCAACATTCATGAGCTCCTCCAGCACGTCGGCCATCTGCTGGCGGCGGATGCGCCTTCCGGCGTGACGATTGAACGGGACTACGATCCGAGCCTTCCGCCGCTGCGCCTTGACCGCAATCTCATCATTCAAGCCATGCTCAACCTGGGGCGCAACGCAGTGCAGGCGCTTGCGCAAAAGGCGGAT
>DATAFY010000067.1:0-4247 GCA_036257205.1 Steroidobacter sp.
GTGAATCGTCCCATGACGACGAGATCATGGACGCGCGCTCGCGTAATGAACGGTTCCTCTCCGTTGCCCGCCTCCTCACGCCAGCTTGCCGAGATGGTGTGTAATCGATCGGGCGCGTCGGCCATGGTGATCTTGTGCTGGTTGCAGAAATCACGCACGTGGCATTGCGCCGCTTCCCAGCGTTTCTCCGATTCCTCCTTTAGCTCCCGAAGTACGCCGCGCAGCGCCTTCCCCCGCGCGAAGGACGCGTGTGGCATATATCTTAGCGCCTCACCCGCGCTGACTCGGACGTGAAAGAACTCAAGATGGGCTTGGCACGGGCGCGCTGCGGCCAGCGCGGTTTCAAAAACCACCGCGTCCGTCTCGCTGCCGCTTGTTGGAACCAGAATGGTTCTAATCATGGAAAACTCTTCTCACCGTAGCCTGCGGAGCATCCGAACGATCGTGCCCACTTGAATCCTGTCAGGACCTCAAACCGCGCGGCAAAAACGCAATCGCACATAGCTTTGTCATTCCGCAGCCGCAGCCTTCGGCAAGTCCGCAGGCTGACCGCGAATGGCTTGGTGATAGGTGGTTTCACCGTCTCCCAGGACACGCTGAGGGCGCAAGCGCCCCCGCGTCGTCGTACCTCGTACCGCATCATTGTGGCACCGGTTTTGATATCGATCAAAGACGGGGGATCGACGGCCGCGCCCACAGCATGGGCCGCGACAACGCCGCTGGCTAGAAACCGAATTAATCCTATCGCGCGGCAAGGCAATCCTCGATCGTCCGATGAGCCACGACCGGGCCGAGATCGTGCTCCGCGTCGATAATTTTCAGTGTTTCGACGACCTCGTCGTGCAGCTCTGCAAGTTCTATCCTGATGCCGCGGTCTTTCAGGGTTCTGACCAGCCCACGCAGTATGGTACCGGCGGTGATATCGATGGCAGGCACGCTGGAAAAATCGAGGACGACGGTCCTGATCTCCGCCGGAGTGCCATCGATCATATCGACGATTTGCCGGCGGATATGCTCCGCATTGAAGTAGAGCCATGTGCTCGCGCTGCGCACGACAAGCGCACCAGGCGTATCGCTCGCATCAGGATTTCGAGCGCGACTGACGAAGTGCCCGGTGGACCGTTCGCGTCCAACGACCACGACCATCGGTCGAGACGTTTGGGCGATCAGCATCACCAGCGAACCCACCGCGGCAAGGAGAAGTCCGTTGAGCAGCCCGAAAAACAAAACTCCGACGCAGGCCACCATAGAGGTCCAGAACTCGGCACGCGATTCGATGAGCAAGCGGCGCAATTCCTCGAAACGAACCAGGTGCGACGCAGCCATCAACACGATGGCGCCGAGAACAGGCTCGGGCAGGTTGTGAAAGAAGGTAGCGAAAAACAAGAGCGTCAATGCAATCGCGCCCGAAGTCACGATCAGCGCGACCGGCGAGGTTGCACCACCCATGTCGTTGACGGCGGTCTGCGACATTCCACCCGCTACCGGGAAACCGTGAGCCATTCCCGTCGCAATATTGGCGGCGCCGAGTGCCGTGAGCTCCTGCTCCGGGTTGATCTCATAGTCGTATTTTTGCGCAAAACTGCGCGCGACCGATATCGTTTCGCCATACGCGAGCACGAAGCACGCGAGTGCCACCGGGATCAGCGCTGAAATATCGGAAGCGTTGATAGTCGGGACGCTGATTCCAGGAAGGCCGCTGGGCAGGTCGCCCACGATTTTTATGCCGCTTTCGCTCAGGCCGAAGAGGGTCATCATTGCGATAGCCACGATGACAACGATTAGCGTCGTCGGCCGGCCAGGAAACACACGTTCGAACACCATAAAGAGTGCGATTGCCACGAGGCCGAACAGCAACGACGGAACGTGCGTCTCCGGCAGAGAGACAGCGACATGTGCGACGCGCGAAAAAAAATTTCCTGTTGCGCCCTCCAGCCCAAACAGCTTGGGTAATTGCGTGGAGGCGATGTAGAGCGCAGCCCCTGTCTTGAAACCGATCAGCACGGGGTTGGAGATGAAGTAGGCAGCGTTGGCAAGCCCGACAAATCGGCCGGCAACGCATATCATTCCCACCATCAGGGCGACTGCCGATCCGATCGCAACGGCTCGGGAGGGATCATCGCCGCCCATCGCCGCGACGCTCGATGCGAGCACGATGGCGAGCGCCGACGTAGGACCGACCGCAAGCTGGCCACTGGTGCCGAACAGCGCGTAGACAATGCCGGCGACGAGGTAACAATAAAGGCCGGTGACGGGTGGAAGCTGGGCGAGCGACGCGTAGGCGAGCGATTCCGGGATGACGAACGCGGCCAGCGACAGGCCCGCGATCAGGTCGAGGCCAAACCGTCTTGTGCTATACGCAGGGATCCAGCGCAAGGCAGGAACCCAGCCGACCTTCGATCCGAGGAACCGCTTGTAATCCATGATTTCGCCCACCCAGGAGGTGCTCAGCAGCGTGTAGAAAAAAGGCGGCGAGAGCCCCGTTGCGCTGGTCTTGCGCCGACCGGCGCCGCTTCTCGGAGCCTGGTCAGTATTTTTCAGCCACGAATTTCATCCCGTTTAGGGGAAGCCGATCATCGTATTTGTGTTTATCCGATCGCTTGGGCAGCTTGACCTTCGGCCGTGATACCTTCTCGAACGGGATCTTGTCGAGGATATGGGAAATACAATTGAGGCGCGCCCGCCGCTTGTCGTCGGAGTGCACGATATACCAAGGGGCATAGTTGCTGTCGGTTTTGTCCAGCATCATGTCGCGCGCCCGGGAGTAGTCGTACCAACGCCGGTATGACTCCAGGTCCATCGGGCTCAACTTCCACTGCCGGAGCGGATCATCGATGCGAGCCTTGAAGCGCCTTTCGTGGCCGGAACCTAGGCAATCCCACTCCCCATGACACCGGCCCCGATTACCCCAATTGTGCTGACCGACATCGACGTACACTCCTATCCGTGTGTGCTGAGCGGGTGAGCTTGGATCCAAGCAAATAGTATTACGGACCTCACGACAAACGCGCGCCTCTCACGTCAGAACGGCCGCGAGCGCAACGAGGACTGCGACGTGATAGACCGCACCCGCCGTCAGGGCGATCACAAGTGAAATCCTAGTCAGGTCATTGTGCATAGCTTGCCCTCCGAGCCTGGGCGCAATTAACTCCATCCGGTGCAAAAAGCTCAATTCCACCCTGGGTTAAAAGTCTCATTCATTCGCTTCGACACTTTATACGAAGTGCTAGTGCTCTAATACTTTGGCTTATTCTTCTCGCGCGGACAGCTGCTCATGGTGAGGACTCTATTAGCTTGCATCTCGCGCGTGCTTCTCTCGCCATTTTGGGCCGGGGCCACGCATGTAGTGCAGCTCGGGCCGATATGGATCGAACAGCGGGGCCACGAGCCGGCGCCAGCGCCGCGCGGTCACACCGACGACGCGGCCGAGAGCAGGGGTCGCGAACAACAGTCTGGAATCATATGAGTCTGAGAATGTGCTCATTTTGAAATCTCCTTGAGGTCGCTGCTTTCCACCCAGTTTCAACTGCTGCCTTCTCGAGCAGATGCCAGTAATATTAGTTCGGTGAAGCAATGGCGCCATTGTACGCAGGTCGATCCAGCTGACGTTTTCGTTGAGCTGACTCGTACTTAAGTTGATGCTGATAGGCGTCTTCCGCAGAGGTCTTGCGCTAGCACGGGATGGAGCGCGCGCGCTGATCGCGGTTCAGGGACTCAGCTACGTCACGGCGCATAACTGAGCGTACATCGCACCCTTTGGGGGCCGCCGCCTGCCTCAGCTTGCTTGCGGGCGCGGCTCTTGGTCCAGGTTTCAGTCGCGGAACACCTTATCGACCAAGAGCCTGGCGGCCGAGCACGACCTCACCGGCAATCCTGCAGAGGCTGCTGCAACATTCGGCTCCGGTCGCATGGCGTAGCCGGGGAATTCGCCGCAATGGGTGGCGCAACGGTCTTGCTCGAGCGGACTCGCACCATTTGCATCGGGTACGGCTTGATTGCTGGCATGGGATGATCCTGACGGCGCAACCTGTCTTGGACGAGCCGTTGTTCACGAGAGGATCGAGACGCATGATTTGAAAATATGTTAATTTTGCTGAAGCCAGCTGACGCAATGCGGAAGCCGAGGCCATGATCCGTTGCGCCGACAAATGCCGTTCTCGCCTGGGCCCCACGGGCGCCACCGCTCTGGGGATGTTGACCGCACTGATACTTGCCGGTTCCGCATGCGCGCAATCCGGCGCGCCGAT
>DATAFY010000077.1:0-5023 GCA_036257205.1 Steroidobacter sp.
TCTCATCTATAGACTTCTTCTACGCGTTGGAATTCCAAATTGATCGTCACCAATCCGTCACAATTCACGCCGATACAGCGATGGCTGAGCCGATGGTGGCCAAGCACGCGGCTTGGCCGCGACCCGCTGGCGGACATGCCAGTCGAGGACCGCTACGTGCCGGTCAGCATCGCCAATTGGAAGTTGACCCCTTGGATGGCGGATGAACTGCTGCGACGCCGTGTGCCGCGTCCGCTCACGTTTTCGGAGGGCGAACGCCTCACCGTCGTCGTACCGTATCGGGACCGTGGGGAGCATCTAAGACAGCTGTTGCCCGCACTCACCGCTGAGCTCGAGAAGCAGCGCATCCGTTCCCGAATTCTGATCGTAGAGCAGGAGTCCGGACGCCCGTTCAATCGCGGCAAGCTCATCAACGTGGGCGTGCAGTACGCGGCGGCCGGCGCTGATTACTTCTGCATCCACGACGTAGACGCGATTCCCATCGTTGGCGACTATCGCTGCCCTTCGCAGCCGCTGCGGCTTGTGACGCGGATCCTCAGAGCGAACGGACGCTTCGAACGGACGCCTCATTATTTTTCCGGCGTCATCTCGGTGCGTAAGGAACAGATGTTTGCAGCGGGCGGGTTTTCGAACGAATACTGGGGATGGGGCAAGGAAGACGATGATTTCTTTTTCAGATTGTTGCTCGCGGATTATGTCTGTTATTACGACCGCAACGGCGAATACTGCGACCTGGCCAATCCGCCGCATCAACAGGTTGCGCGCAACGGCGTGTGGATTCCGGCTCACCTGAAACGCAATCGCCGACGCAGGAGCATGCTTCTCCGCGGCCAGATGGATCCGTCCGAAGATGGAATCCATACTTTACAGTACGAAGTGCTGTTGCGAACCGCGCATGAGACGCACGAGACGATTCTCGTGCGCGTGTGAGCGACTGCCGCGCAAGCGCCAGCGGCTCGGGCGAGCTATCAGAGCCTTAGGCTGCAGCCAAGGCTTTTCGCGCGGCGCTGATCGTCGACACGATGTCCTCGTCGTCGTGCGCCGCCGACACGAATCCCGCCTCGAAGGCTGAAGGCGCGAGGTACACGCCTTGCGCCAGCATTGCGTGGAAGAAGCGATTGAAGCGCTGGAGGTCGCAGGCCAGTACTTCATTGAAATAGCGCGGCGATGTCGCTGTGAAAAAAAGGCCGAACATGCCGCATACGTAGTTGGCGCTCATCGGCACGCCGGCGATGCGCGCCGCATCCATGATCCCTTCAACCACCTGTTGAGTCTTGTGCGCCAGCTGGGCGTGAAAACCCCGCTCGCAGATAAGCTCGAGCGTCTTAAGTCCAGCGGCCATGGCGACCGGATTGCCCGAGAGCGTGCCGGCCTGATACACCGGCCCTAGAGGCGCAATCTGCTCCATAATCTCGCGTCGGCCGCCGAAGGCGCCCACCGGCATGCCGCCGCCGACGATCTTTCCGAGCGTCGTCAGATCCGGCTTGACGCCGTACAGCGCTTGCGCGCCGCCGAGGGCCACTCGAAAGCCGGTCATCACTTCATCAAAAATGAGTACGGCTCCCACTCGATCGCACGCTGCGCGCAGAGCTTCCAGAAAGCCGGGAACCGGCGGCACACAGTTCATGTTCCCTGCGATGGGTTCGACGATCACGCAAGCGATCTGCGAACCCAGGTCGTTGAACGCGTGCTGCACTTGCGCGATGTCGTTGTAGGCAAGCGTTACAGTGTGAGCGGCGAGATCTTTGGGAACGCCAGGTGAGGTTGGCACGCCGAGCGTGAGCGCGCCGGATCCGGCTTTGACCAGCAGCGAATCCGAATGTCCGTGGTAACAGCCTTCGAACTTGACGATCTTGTCGCGCCCGGTAAAGCCGCGCGCCAGACGGATGGCGCTCATGGTCGCTTCCGTACCGGAACTGACCATGCGCACAAGTTCGATCGAGGGCATCAGCTCACAAATCTTTGCGGCGAGCTGCGTTTCGACCTCGGTGGGCGCCCCGAACGACAGGCCCCGTGCGGCGCGCTCCTGTACTGTGCGTATGACCTCGGGATGCGCGTGTCCGAGGATCATCGGCCCCCATGAGCCGACATAGTCGATGTATCGGCGTCCATCGGCGCCGAAAATGTACGGCCCGCTCGCACGATCAACGAAAACAGGCTCTCCGCCGACCCCGCGAAAGGCGCGGACCGGCGAGTTCACGCCGCCGGGGATGTAACGAGCTGCATCTGTGAACAGGGACACGCGTGGACTCCGGGAAAATGGCGCCGCAAGTGTACGGGCGCGGCGCCGCGAGGGCGAGTCAGGGCTGAGCTAACGGAGATACGCAGCGCTGCGGGCTGGATCCAGGGCGGATCAGGCTCGTTTTGCGCCAACTTACGCTCACTTCCTATAATGCCGCCCGCTTCAATTCCACGGCCGCCGGCTCCTCCTCATGAAAGCTTACATGTGTGTGATCTGCGGGTACGTTTACGAGGAAGAGAAGGGCGATCCGACTTCAGGCATCGCGCCCGGGACCCGCTGGGAAGACGTGCCGCTGTCCTGGCGCTGCCCCGATTGCGGCGCGGGCAAGGAAGATTTTGACATGGTGGAGATTTGAGGGAAGCGAGCGGCAAACAGCACACCGCGGCGGACGTAGAACAGCGGCACTTGCAGTTGCTCGCGATCCGCTTCTCAGTTTAGTGCTGAGTCACGGCGTAGCCGTGTTTCTCCAGCAGCTCGATGACGCTGTTGTCGCCCACAAGGTGCAGAGCCCCGACGACGACGAGGTAGTCATCCTTTTTCTCCAACAGCTGCTCTAGGATCGGGAGCCACCTGCTGTTGCGCTCAACCGTAAGCGGCCGATACAGATCCGGATACTGCTCGAAGCCCTCCATGAGAACCTCGGCCAGGGCTGCGGCATCCCCACGGCGCCACGCTGCCAGCAGAGCATCGATCTCGTCGGCCGCGTGCTCCGCATCCTCAACGCTGTAGAGCAAGAATTGGCGCTGCTGCTTCTCCGGCAGCGCCGCCAGCATGCCGAGCTGCTCGCGTAAGGTTTCCAGTCCCTCGATCGGCTTGTGGTCTATCGCTGCGCGCGCAGCGACGCGCTGTTCGACCCCTGAGTTAGGGTCTAGTCCCATCCGAATGAGTTGTATCTGCGCCAGCGTCAGCGCCGCGAACCAGGGACGAAAGCGATTGAGCACCGCCGGCTCGAGTCCGAGTTCACGCGCGCGCGCCTCGACCTTAGCGTACGTTTCCGCCCCGATGCGAACGCGCAACGAATCGCCTTCCGGAAGCATCCCGAGTTCGAGCGTCGTCTGTTGCATTTCGATCGGACTGAGATCGTCGAGATCAATCTCCATGACGACCTTCTCTGCGTCCGCGTACGCCTGATCCGCCGCCGCGGGCAGCTTTTCCGAGGCGTTCAGGAAGTGCACGGACCCGAGGAGATACAGGGTGTTGGTCGCGCCTTTGACGGACCATACCGGCTGACGCGCCGGCGCGGGGGACTCGGCCGCACTCCCGCACACGACTGGCAGACTGGTGCTTAGAAGAATGAGCGCCGCTAGGCGTGCGATCCTGTGCATGCGAACTCCGGATACTGGGTTGGGCGACGCATTCACGCGACCGCCTGCGACGTCGAAGTGGTTGTTCAGGCGACGATACGCCCGGCGTAACGCTCAAGCCAGCACACTTCGGTCGCAATGGCTCCGTCCGGATGCAGTTCGAGGACCCGATAACCTGGCGGGCGATCGTCGACAGCGAACTGCGCGCTTCCTGGCAGAAATTGCGCGCACGTGGCGGGCGAGGCCATGAAGCGCACGCCGTCTATGAAACTATCCAGAGCCTGATGAACGTGCCCCCAGAGAACGCCGCGAACGTTCGCGTGCGCGCGAATGAGCGCGACCAACTCATCTGCATCGCGCAGCCCTACCTCATCCAGCCAGCTGCTGCGCATGGGGATGGGATGATGGTGCAGGCTTAGCAGTACGTGGCGCTCCCGGTGCGACCCAAGGATGGCGTCGATGCTTTCCAATTGCGCAGCGCCGAGGCGTCCGCCCGCGTCATTGGGCGTCCATGAGTCGAGCATCAGGACCAGCCAGGGTCCAAATTCCGTCGCACCGCCGATCTTGAACGGCGATCCCTGCAGCGCCGTACGCATGCGATCGGGGAAATCGTGATTACCCGCCAGACAAAGGACCGGAACGCGGGACGCTCCGAAAACGTGGCGAATCCACCGATAACCCTCCGGGTCATCCTGCACGAGGTCGCCCGTCAGCAGCACAGCGTGCGGATCGATCGCGCGGCGATTTGCGTCGCTAACGGCGGCTTGAAGCGCCGGCAGCGTAGCGATTCCGCGCAGACGCCCCCCGGGGTCTCCGAACAAGTGCGTATCGCTGAACTGGACGAGACGGATCGACTGCATTCTTGCGGGCTTCCTGGCGCCGTCGCCCGCGTCCGCCCGGAAGACAGCTGAGAATTACGAGCGGGATGCTAGCAACGGGCCCGTCTCGAAAAGGTGATCGGGATCTAATCGGTTCTGGCTCCAGCGAGCCTCCGCTCGAATCCTTGCATTCGGTCTCATTGCCTCACGCATTCCGTCGTCAGCGCGAGGCGCGGCGTGAGGGCAGACTGCCGCAAAAACGCGCGCCTGCGAACGTGGTTCCAATCGGCGACATGGCAGGGTCAGTGAGAACCGCCCGAGGGCGTGGGCGGCAGAGTGAGGCCGCGGGCGCCCTCGGAACTTTCGGCGGGCCAGTGACTTGCCGCAAAAGCCGCCAAACGCGCCAGCGCCGGCGCTGAAGATTGTCGTCGCCGCAGCGGACCGCTCTCTTAGTTCGTTGCCCGGCCCGTCCCCTTAGTCCAAAATGCGCGGCCTTCCAGCCGCCTTCTTCCGGGATTCCTAAATCAATGTCGACACCGCGCCGCAGGCAGCTCGCCAATGCAATCAGGGCCCTCGCGATGGACGCGGTACAGAAGGCGAATTCCGGCCACCCGGGCATGCCGATGGGTATGGCCGACATCGCTGAAGTGCTCTGGAAT
>DATAFY010000107.1:0-3197 GCA_036257205.1 Steroidobacter sp.
AACGGACAACCGCGCATCACACCCACCACAGCGCAGACGCGAGTCGCAACTCGTCGAGTGCCGGTGGGACCCCGAGTCCTGAATCAGTCGGCAGGCTTGAGCGATGGAATCGCAAGGCGCCTGAACGTCGCGTCAACTTCATCGACCGGCATTCGCATCTTTCCGTTGCCCCACCAGATTAGCAATCCGAACAGTCCGCCGCCGATGAATTGTGCAATCGCTTCTACCGGTGTCCCATCCGCAGCCGGCGCGCTCGCCAGCTGCTTCACCTCATCGCGCACCAAATCAACCAACATCTTGTGAAGTAGCTGCTGCACGACCGCGCCGCTGCGCTTGCCGATCATCGCGCGGAACACGGCTCGGTGCTCGTTGGCGTGGACGAACAGCTCGTGACTGAACGCGAACAGCCGCGCATCATCAGGAACTCCGGCCGCGAGCGCCTGGCGCTGACGCTCCTTGAGGGTCACGCGCAGCCGCTCGATTCCACTCGCCAGCAAATCGTCCTTGCTGTCGAAGTGCGCATAGAAGGTCGCTCGACCGACGTTGGCGCGGTCGATGATCTCTTGCACGGTCACTGATTCGAATCCCTTCTCCTGAACGAGCGCCATCAACGCGCCGTGAAGGAGCTGCTGCGTCCGCTGAATGCGCCGATCGGCACGCCTCACTGTCACGACATCCTCCCTTTTCCGAACATGCGACGGCCGTTTGTTCGGTAACGAACGACTGCCGCGAGTTGGTCTGGTCGCGCGAGCTCAGAACATGAACATTATGTTCAGAACTGAACGTCTATCCATCTTGGATGGTCGGTTCAGGAGAAGGACACGCCAATGGCCAATGTCGTCGGCACTCAACAATCTGGTCGAGCATCCTTAATTGCCGTGCTGCTCACCGCAGTCGCCATCACGATCAACCATCTGTTCACGCTTGGCTCAGGCGCGTTGTTTCTCGGAGCGGTACTTCTGCTGCTGCCGTCAGCGCTGTGGTGGTCGTTCAGGCGAACGGGCAAACAGGTGTTCCGCGCAGGCTACCTGTTCGTGAGCGCATGGATCGTGGTGGGCTTCGGCCTGTTCAAAGGCTTCTGGGACATCGTGCTGCCGGTCTACGCGGGCACGTTGCTCTCGTCGCTGTCACCGGCGTATCCGCCGCCCGTGTTCGGACCATTTTGGTTCGAGATGAGCGGGATCGTCATGTTCATCGGGAGCATCTTCGTTCTGTACTACGGCGTCGAGATGATCGACGTAAATCGCCGCCGCACCGCATTGGTGGCGACCGCCGGCGCAGCGACGTTCGCAGCCGTCCTGGTCGGATACGCTGCGACTGACCGCGATGGCTCGATTCCTCCCGCTGGCAGTACCGTCAAGATCGGCGTGATCGTCCCGACTGAAGGGCCGTACGCCATGTTAGGCGGCTCCTTTGTGAAAGCGGTTCAGATGGCGAAAGACGATCTGAAGGACACAAAATACCGCTACGAGCTGGTGATCAGGGATAGCGGTCCTGATCCGGCGACAGCTCGAAATGTCATTCGCCAAGTCGTCTCGGTGGACAAGGTCGACGCCATCGTGGGCGGCATCTCGCTAATCGGTCAGGTCACGAAGGAGTTTGCGACGGAACGTCGCATTCCGCATCTCTGCGTGTGCACCGTCAGCTGGATCGGAGACGGCGGGTACAACTTCACGAACATTCCGTCGCCCGAAGCGGAAGGCGTCCTATGGGCGCAGGAAGCGAGGCGTCGCGGGATCAAGAGCGTGGCGCTCATTTCGCAGGACTATCCGAGCATCAACAACCACGTCAAGGCGCTCAAGATGGAGGCTGCGCGGGCCGGCGTTGCGGTTGCGGACGAGCAGCGATTCGAGGAGTCCGTCAGGGACTTCCGGTCGATCATCGCACGCGCAGAACGCGCCCATCCGGACGTCTACTACGTCGAGGCACTGCAGCCAGGCTTGGACATGCTTGGTGAGCAACTCGCAAACGCGGGCATCCGCAATATCTCAGCGGTCGTCGCGCCGTCCCTCAGCAACAGACCGGAGCTCTTCGAGGGCGCGTGGTACACCGACAGCAACCTCCGAGACATCGCCTTCAAGCGCCGCTTTGAAGAGAAGTACCCCGACACGAGGTTCGCGACGCACATGATGCCCTACGCGTATGACTCGGTGAACATGATCGTACGGGCCTTCGAAAGCGGCCAAAACCCTGCGGTGTACCTGCGCACACTTCGCAGCTATGACGGCACGGCGGGCGTTCTGACCAAGGCTCCCGGCAGCGGCAACTTCGTATCGACGCCAGCTGTGTGGACCATCCAGAGCGGCAAACCCGTTTTGGTTCGTCAGTAGCCATTACCGTGGTCGTTCAGGATTGGAGATCGATCATGACTCGCAAGAGCGCGCTGTGGCTTCTGGTCATCGCTGTGATCGTTCTGATGCTTGGCAGCGCCTCGGTGATCCTTGAACGGAATGCAGAACCTCGTCCTGATGTCCCGACTGGGTTCCTGCATTGAGCCAGGTCAGTTCAGCGAGCGCCGGTGCCATGCGCGGAGGCCCTTTCGGCGCGACCTTTGTACTTTCACGATCTCAGTGGTTTGCGCCGCTAGGCACAAAGGGCGAACCTGGTGAGTGACTGGGCGCGGGCATGCGCCGTCGGCGGCCTAAACAATTCCGCGGGCACATCCACTCCTAAAGGGACGAAGAGCGGCGGCGTGTGTCGCTGCCTTGAAACGCGGTCTTCAGTTTGGTAGTCTAACCAAATAGTTGGTATGGCTACCAAGAACGACAGGCAGCCCGACGGGAGCGCGAATCGCCACGAGCCTGCGGGCCGTCACCCAGTCGGCGTCCCCGAGCGGATCCTGGACGCCGCGCTCTCCATCCTTGGGGAGTCCGGCATCCGAAACTTGACGCAGGTGCACGTTGCGCACCGGGCAGGCGTGCGACAGTCGCATCTCACGTACTACTTTCCGACTCGCGATGATCTGCTGAATGCGGTGACGGAGCGGGCGGTCGTTGGCATCGTATCGGGATTTCGTCGAGTGACGGCAGGCGCGACGAAAGGCAGGCAGAGACAGCTCCTCGAGGGTTTGGCGCGGTCCGTGGCCGACCTCGCGCACATGCGCATGTTCGTCGCGATGATCGTCGAGGCGGACGCCGATCCCGCCGTGCGCAGGGTGATGAGACGCGCCACCGCGAGGATAGAAGGGGCGCTCGCGG